>NZ_JBQENZ010000025.1:0-132758 GCF_052044935.1 Ensifer sp. 22460 | reverse complement strand
GCGGTTGAACGAACCGACGATCGACTTGGTGGCAGCCGTGTTGTTGGCGTCGTTGTAGACCCAGTTTTCGCCGGAGAACGAAGCCGACTTCGCGATGCTCACGAGCTGGTTCTGCAGCTCCTTGACTTCCTTCTGGATCTTGCTCTTGTCAACACCCGGCTCGCTGGCGGCAACCAGCTTCTTCTTGATCTCGTCGACGACGTTCTTGGAGTTTTCCATGGCCGTGTAGGCAACGTCGGTCTTGGCAGCGCCGAGGCCGAGTGCGTCCTGAACGGTCGAGAGCGCCTTGTTGTCCGAACGCATGGTGGTCGCGATCGACCAGTAAGCGGCGTTGTCGGCAGCGGAACCGACGCGCAGGCCCGACGAGATGCGGTCCTGGGTGGTTTCCATATCCGAATTGATCGAACGCAGGGTAGCGAGAGCGCCCATTGCGGCGGAATTGGTCATGATGCTCGTCATTAGAGTGTCCCTTTATTACTTAAGACGATTGGGGGACATACCGGACTGTTTACACTACCGGTGATGATGGATCGGCTTCATGCCTCTCGGTTCCAACGACTTTCTCGGAAGAAACCAAACCCGTCATGTGAGGCCGAATATCGAGCCCAATGCTTGCGAATTCCTTAAATGCCGAAGCGGCCTCAACGAGAGATAATTTATACTTAACAACGCCTTAAGTGGACGGTCCGGGTCGCCAAACGCGCCGTTCGAATGGCCCCTTGCGAGACAGGACCAGGCTTTGATCGGGGTTGACGCGTCATGCCTGAGGCAAGCTCCCATTACTACGATGGCCACGAGACCTGCTTTGCGACATCGAGGTGCCAAGCCTTTGATGCCGGCAGCCCAGACGACGGAGCTATCAGTGAACGCCCAAGCCATTTTCTCGACCGCTTCCCGGCAATATCAGAAAGGCCAGTACACGGACGCGCTCGACCAGCTAAACATCCTGATGAATATCAATCGGGATACGAAGACCTTTGTGCTGCTCGCCAAGGTTCTGCTGAAGCTCGGCTTCAAGCCCGAGGCAGCACGCGCCTACCAGCTCGCTGGAGAGGCCGGCGGTTCGCGGTCGCAGGACTATCTGACCGAGGCGATGAAACTCTATTTCGTCAATGGACACGAGGACGAAGCTCTGGCCATCGGCCTCCCGCTGCTGGAGAAAGCCAAGACGGATCCGGAGATCGCATTCATCATTGCTTCGATCTTCCTCAAGCGCGACCAGAAGGAAATCCTCGGCCTGTTCAAGGCACCGCTGTCGACCAGCGCCAATCGCCATCATCAATCGCTGGCATTCAAACTTTTGACAGCCGATGTCAACGATGCGCTAGACCGTGAGGCCGTCGCAAATCTCTTCAAGACGCACCCCAAGAACACGACATTGCGCTCCGCCTATCTCGTCTATGCCCGCGAGGCAAACGACTTTGCCGAAGTCGAGAAACACAGCCGCGACATCGACCGAGCGCTGAGGCTCGGCGAGGCGGATATCCTCGCCGCCGAGGCGCCCTATTACCATATCACCTGGTGCGGCGACGAACGGCTGAACCGGATTGCCGGCGCGCAGCACCGTCCCTTCCCTGCCGGACTGACGGAAGCCCGCCGCGCCATGCCACATGCCTGGAACGACCGCATCCGTATCGGCTATGTCTCTTCCGACTTCTGGCACGACCACGCGACCATGAAGCTGCTCGCAGCCGTGCTCACGGCGCACGATCGCTCGCGTTTCGATATCACTCTCTTCTGCCACACATCGCCCAACAACGTCGTGCGCGACGACGGGTCCCGCGAAAAGTGGGGCAAGATCGTTTCCATCAACGACCTTAGCGATGACCAAGCGGCGGAGGTCATCCGTTCCGAGAACATCGACATTCTTGTCGACCTCAAAGGACACACGCTCGAGAGCCGGGTGAACATCTTCAACCAGCAGACCGCTCCGGTTCAGGTGAGCTGGCTCGGCTTTCCCGGGACGACGGTCAATGTGGACCTCGACTACATCATCGGCGACCCCCATGTCCTGCCGGATGGCAGCGAACCGCACTACTACGAGAAATACTGCCGGCTTCCCGACACCTATCAGCCGAACGACCCTCTCAACCGCCCGCTGCCGCAGCCATTGTCGCGTCGCCAGCTCGGCCTTCCCGAGGAAGTATTCGTCTTCGCGTCGTTCAACGCCAACCGCAAGATCTCGTTGCAGACGATCAACCTGTGGATCGAGATCCTTCAGCAGACCCCGGACAGCGTGCTCTGGCTGATGTGCAGCCGCCCGGATGCGCGAGCGAACATCATCGCAAAGTTCAAGAGTGCCGGCCTCGACACCAAGCGCATCATCGTCTGCCCCAAGGTCCTCTATCAAGACCACATCAGCCGTATCCCGGTCGCCGACATCGGCCTCGACACCTATCCCTATAACGGCCACACGACGACCTCGGAACAGCTCTGGGCCGGCCTTCCGGTGCTGACCTTCAAAGGCACCAACTTCGCCTCACGCGTGAGTGAGAGCCTGCTCAACGCCATTGGCGTGCCGGAACTCGTAGCCGCCGGGCCGGAGGACTATGTTCGCGAGGCGGTCGCGCTCTACAACAACCGAGACAGGATCGCCGACTATCGAAAGACCCTCGAGGAGAACCGGTTCCGCATGCCGTTGTTCGATGCCGAACGCTTCTGCCGCCACCTGGAACAGGGCTACGAAATGATGGCTGACCGCGCGAAGAGAGGTCTGGTACCGGATCACATCGACGTTCCGGCGCTACCGGCGCGGACTGGTTCGTTCGAACGCTAAGCGATCCGACCCTCGACCCCGAACGACGAAAGGCAGCGCCGAGGCGCTGCCTTTTTTGTTTGCGCCTTTCGAAGCGCCCAAACCTTTAATGACAGGTATCTAGCTGAAGGAGCGCACCAGGCTGCCGACGAGCAGATTCCATCCGTCGATCAGCACGAAGAACAGGATCTTGAAGGGCAGCGAGATCGCCGTCGGCGGCAGCATCATCATGCCCATGGCCATGGTGATGGTGGCAACGATCAGGTCGATCACCAAGAATGGCAGCATGATCAAGAAGCCGATTTCGAAGCCGCGGCGAATTTCGGAGATCATGAAGGCCGGCACGACAGCGCGCAGATCCACCTTGTCGTCCACGACCACCGTCTGGCCCTTTTCCTTGGCGATATCGATGAAGAGCTGCAGGTCCTTGTCGCGGGTGTTGGCGAGCATGAATTCGCGGAACGGCTCGCTGATCCGCGGGATCGCCTCGGCCTCGGTGATCTGGTTCTTCATGAGCGGATCGATGCCGTCGCGCCATGCGCGATCGAAGGTCGGCCCCATGACATAGAAGGTCATGAATAGGGCCAGCGACACCATGATCATGTTCGACGGCGTGGTCGCCAGGCCCATGCCGGTGCGCAGGATCGCAAAGGCGATCACGAAGCGCGGAAAGCTGGTGACCATGATCAGGATGCCCGGGGCCACCGACAGAACGGTCAGAAGACCGAAAGTGCGGATGATCCACGAGGCGGCCGACCCGTCGATAGGTGTATTCAGGATATCAGAGGGAAAACTCTGGGCGCCGGCAATACCGGACATCGCCATCATGGCGACTATGAAGGCGACAAGCCGGACCATTTATCGAATCATTGGATGACGAAGGTTCTGAACATCACATTGGTTACGCGCCCATCGGAGCGCAGGTCAACCCGCTCTTGAATGTCATCCCGGAGATATTGAAAGCCGCGCGGCCCCTGGATCTGCTGCAGCGAGACCGTCTTCAGATAGGCGGCGATATCCTGGTGGATCTGTTCCGCCAGTTTGGGATCGGGCGCGCCGTCGAACTGCAGCGCCACCTCGAGCCGTATCCAGTTCTCCGAAGGATAGGCAAGGTTGGTGGTGATCGGCTCCAGCTGGACGACACCGTTCGCTTCGGTCGCGACCTTCGGCAGGCCCTCTTCGCCCGTGGCGTTGGCGGCCGGTTCCTTGGTCGCCTCGACCTGCTCCTTCGGCGGAGGCGGCGCGAGCAGGCCGCCGACCAGCCAGCCGCCGCCGCCGGCAACGAGCGTCAGCACGGCGACGATCGCGATGGTCATCACCTTTGACGGCGACTTCGGCGCGGTGGCGGTATCCAATTCTTCCATCTTGCCGTTCCCTGCCGATCAGATCGGCGAAAATAGGTCCATGAACTGCTGGCCGTAGGGCGGCTGCTGCACCTCGGTCAAGCGACCGCGGCCGCCATAGGAGATGCGTGCCTCGGCGATGCGGTCGTAGTTGATGACGTTCTCGGCATCGACATCCCGCGGCCGCACGATGCCGGCAACGTTGAGGATGCGCAGTTCGTGATTGACGCGCACTTCCTGCGAACCGCTGATCAAGAGGTTGCCGTTTTCGAGAACTCCGGTCACGACTGCGGCGACGAGCACCCTCAGCTTTTCCGAACGCTCGGTCGTGCCGTCACCCTCGGTCTTGGTATTCGACCCATATTTCAGGTCGCCCTCCCAGCCGAAATCGCTGGCCTCCGACTTGCCGTTGGCACCGACGTTGAAGCCACTGCTGTTCTTGCGGCTGCGATCCGTCTTGTTGTCGAAGGTGGCGCCTTCGTTGATCTTGATATCGACCGTCAGGATGTCGCCGACATTGATCGCGCGCGCGTCCTTGAACAGGGCGGCCTGCTGGTCGTTCCAGAGCGAGTAGCCACTTACCACCTGGCGCGGCTGCTTCGGATACATGGCAAGCTGCGGCGTCTGGGAATATTGCAGACCGCTGCCGATCGGGCTCATCGAAGGCGCCCGACCAATCTCGTTGAACGCCTGGTTCTGACACCCGGCAAGGAGACCCGCCGTCAGCACGGCCGTTAGACGCATTTTCATGATGGTTCCTTCGAGGTGTTCGGGTCGCTGGCGCTCGAGATGATATTGGTAAGGATCGCCGCCCTTTCGTCCGTCATTTCGCTGAGGATCAGAGACGACTGTCGCGGCGGCAGCTGCATGACGATCGCAGCGGCGATCTCCGGATTGACCATTTCCAGCTTGCCGGCAGCCGCATCCGGCTTCATCGTCTTGTAGATGTCGACAAGACCGAGCTGGGCCTGTTTCAAAAAGTCGTTGCGGCGTTTCAGCCAGTCCTCGTATTCGTCGCGTCGCTTCTCCAGCGTGGCGATGCGTTCATCGATGCTTGCCTGCAAGGTCTCGAGGTCCTTGCGCTGCAGCACGTAGCGCTGGTCGCGGGCGGCGTCGGCAATATTCGTGCAGAACTGTTGGATCTCATTCTGCGTCGCGTCGGTTGCCGGAGGCGCGGTAACGTCCTGCGCGAAGGCGCCGGGCATCGTCAGCATCGAAGCGGCGGCCGCGCCGACAAGCAACAGATTGCGGACCTTGCCGAAAGATGGGTTCATGTTCGCCGTCATTGCAGCACTAGCTCCGCTTGAAGGGCCCCGGCCGTTTTGATGCTTTGCAGGATGGCGATGATGCCGTCCGGCTTGACACCGATGTTGTTAAGGCCGGCGACGAGCGAGCGAAGGCTCGATCCGTTGAGGATCGCCACCGTGCCGCCATCGGACTGCGCGTTGATGGTGGTGTTCGGTTCCACCTCCGTTCGTCCACGCGAGAATGGCAGCGGCTGAACCACCGTCGGCGTCTCGCTGACCTCGACGGTCAGGGTGCCGTAGCTCACCGCCACCTCGTTGATGCGAACGTCCTGGCCAATCACGATCGTGCCGGTGCGTTCGTTGATGACGACGCGGGCCGGGACGTCCGTCTCGATCACGATGTTCTCGATATCGGCCATCAGCCGAGCGAGATCGGCCATCTTCGGCTTTTCGACGAGCACGGATTGAGAATCGCGTGCCTCGGCAATGCGACCGCCATATTGCTGGGCGGCATATTTGTTGATCGCCGCAGCCATGCCGACAGCCGTCGAGAAGTCCGGGTTGCGCAGTTGCAGAACGAGGTTGAAGCCATCCTTGAACTTGGACGGCAGCTCGCGCTCGATGATTGCGCCATTGGGCACGCGCCCGGCCGTCGTCACACCCTGGTTGAGGGTTGCCGCATCGCCCTGCGCGGCAAAGCCCGTCACGACGACGGACCCTTGCGCGACTGCATAGATCTGGCCGTCCGCGCCGGAGAGCGAGGTCATCACCAGGGTGCCGCCGCGAAGCGAGGTGGAGTCGCCGAGCGAACCGACGGTCACATCGACGCGGCTGCCGGGGCTTGCGAACGGCGGCAGCGTCGCCGTCACCAGAACGGCCGCAACGTTGCGCGTGCGGGAATCGCCGCCCTGGGTGGAGATGCCGAGGTTCTGCAGCATCGCCCGGACCGACTGGTCGGTGAAGGGCGAGGCACGCAGGCTGTCGCCGGTTCCCTGAAGGCCGACGACGAGGCCATAGCCGATGAGCTGGTTGTCGCGTCCCGCCTGGAGCGAGGCGACGTCCTTGATCCTGGACGCGCCGAAAGCCGGCGTCAGCGCCGTCGAGATCGCGACGGCCAGCGTCAGGAACCATTTGCAGGCAAGCATTTTCATTTCGCCACCACATGGACAGTGCCGTCGGCCATTACCGTTCCGGAAACGATGATGCCGGTATCGATGTTGCGCGCCCGGATCAGTTCGCCGACGGCGGCATCCTGGAGCGGTGATCCGGCGGCGCTGATGGTCAGGCCGCCATTGCTGAAGACGAGGCGCACGGTGGAGCCGCGCTCGACGGCATACTGCTCGCGCAGCGCGTTCGCGAGGATCACCCGACCGGGCAGAAGCGTGCGCTTGGTGACCTTGCCGTCGATTTCGTTGAGCGTCCTGATGTAGCCGTCCGCAAGATCGGGGTTGGTAACGTCGACAACCTCGACGCGGCTGCGGTCGATCGTTTCGCCCGGATAGATCGTCCGCGTCGGGATCACCGCGGTCGGCCGCTCCGCGAGGCTCGCCGAAGGCAACAGGAAAGTGGCGGCAAGCAAGGCGCCAGCCGCCAGACGAAGCGCCTTGGATGCGCTGTCGCCCTTCGATACCTTGATGTCTGCGGATCGGCGAAACATCATGTTTGCCCCCTCTTTCGTTACCTGAGGTTCTTGCTCACCGTGGCCGCCATTTCATCGGCCGCCTGGATGATCTTGGAGTTCATCTCGTAGGCGCGCTGGGCCGAGATCAGGTCGGTGATTTCCTTGACCGGATCGACGTTGGACGCCTCGAGATACTTCTGCTTGATCTGCGCGAAGCCCGGGTCGGCCGGTGTGCCGACGATCGCGTCGCCGGAAGCCGGGGTCTGCTTGAAGAGGTTGTCACCCTGCGGCTCGAGACCGGCCTCGTTGACGAAGTTGGCGATCGTCAGCTGACCGATTTCCTGCATCGCGGGATCGTTGCCGATGCGCACCATCACCTGGCCGGAGCTGGTGAAGGCGATTTCCGTCGCATCCTGCGGAACCGTGATGCCGGGGACGACCGTGTAACCGTCGATGGTCACGAGCTGGCCCTGGGCATTCTTGTTGAAGGCGCCCGAGCGCGTATAAACCGTCTCGCCATCCGGCGTTTCGACCTGGAACCAGCCGCGGCCCATCAGCGCCAGGTCATAGTCGTTGCCGGTGTTGACCATGCTGCCCTGGATATGCAGGTTGCGCACGGCAGCCGTCTGGACGCCGAGACCGATGATCGCGCCTTCCGGTACGATGGCCTGGTTGGAGCGGTTCGGCACGCCCTGGGCGCGCTCAGTCTGATAAAGCAGATCGGAGAATTCTGCGCGGGCGCGCTTGTAACCGGTCGTGTTGATGTTCGCGATGTTGTTCGCGATCACTTCGAGGTTCAGCTGCTGGGCGTTCATGCCGGTTGCGGCAATGGAAAGGGCCTTCATGTCTCGTTCCTTCAGATCTGCATGCGCGCGATTTCGAGGTAGGCGGTGACCACCTTGTCGCGGATGGCGAGTGCTGTCTGGAGCGACTGTTCGGCGTTCATGACAGCATCGACAACTTCACGGGTGTTTGCCTGACCGCGGATGCCGTCGAGCGATGCGCCCTCGGCCTTTTTCATCGCGTTGATTGTGTCGGTCGTCATATCCCCGAGGACCGAGGCGAAGCTTTGCCCCTGCGGCACGCCCGGTGTGGCGGCCGGCATGCCGAAGATCGACGACGAGGAAGATGTGGAACGGGTGCCGTCGGTCTCTTTGGTGACCGAGAACGCGCCGAGGGATTTGACTGCATCGATCATTATTGCGAGGCTCTCAACAGGTCGATTGTCTGGGAAATCAGATCGCGGGACTGCTTGATGGTCTGAAGGTTGGCCTCGTAAGCGCGGTTGGCTTCGCGCATGTCGGCCATCTCAACCAGGATGTTCACGTTCGGCATCTTGACCATGCCCTTCTCGTCGGCCGCCGGATTGCCCGGATCGAACTCGATGTTGTAGTCCGAATCATCCGTGCCCTGCCGTTCGATCTCGACAAGCGAGGCGCCGCTTGCCCGGTCGACTTCGGCGGCAAAGCTGATGGTCTTGCGGCGGTAGGGTTCCGAACCCGGCGTGTCGCCGGTCGAGCGGGCGTTGGCGATGTTTTCCGAGACGATACGCAGACGGGTCGATTCCGCCTGGAGGCCGGAGGCCGATACCTTGAGGGCTGAGGTCAATGGATCCATGATTCTTACTTCCGTACCGTCATCAGCATCATGCGGTGAAACGCCTTCACAAGCCCGGCGCTGAGCTCGTAGTCGCGCTTGATCTCGCCGGTCTTCATCATTTCCTGCTCGATCGCGACGCTGTTGCCGGACTGCTGGATCTGCACACCGTCGACCATGCCGACTTCGGCCACCTGCGAGGCCTCGAGGCCCTCGGTAAAATGCGCCTTGTGGGTCGCCGCCATCTGCATGCCGGTATCCTGCAGCACGCTTTCGAACGGCTTGACGTCCTTCGCCTTGTAATGCGGCGTGTTCGCATTGGCGATGTTGCCGGCCACCACGTTCTGGCGAACGGTCAGCCACTGGGCCTGCCGGGACGCGAGTTCGAAAAGCTGAATCGGTTGCATCAAAAGCTCCATGCTTGGTGATGCGAACCTAGGCCGGTAATCTTGCGTGGGACTTTCGTCGGAGGTCGCTGGGGTTCGGACGCTTGCATTCCGCTGCGGGCGAACAGCAGCGCGCCGCGCATCCGAAGAGATACGCGACCATCAACTCTGACGATGGGCTGCTAAATCAGTTTGCCTGGTAGACTTCGCCTGTCGAGGTGATCATCACCCAGTGGCCGTCGCGCTGCTCGAGCGTGGAAAGCCGGGTGTTGTCAGGCAGGACGGAGCCGATGCGCACGATATACATGCCGCTCGCATCCTCGATCAGCGCCCGGCCATTGGCGACATGCATCAGCTTGTAGCCGGACTTTCCCGGAAAGGGCTGCGACAGCCCCTCTTCCGCAGCCGACCCTTCGGGACCCGGACCGCCGGCGATGCCGGGCACGGTCGCCGTCGTCAGCTGGTCGATCGCCGCCATGGTCTCGCCGTCCGCGTCGGGCATCGCCAGCGGCGAAACCGAGACGACGTTGCGGGCGGCGCGCTCCGGCAGATCGCGGGTGGAACCCTGCCAGAGCGGCGGCATGGTGAACTTGTCCTGGTGGAAGAAGGCGTACCAGGGAAAGAAAGTCGCAAACGCGGCAAGCGCGACGCCAGTCGCGGCCAGGAACTTGTCGGTCATCGGCATGCGGCTGCTTCGCTTGCGCTGATGAACCATTTCGTCCGCATCGTAATCGGTCACCGCCATCACCTCGCTCTCGCGCCCGGTTGATTGCCCATCGCCGCCGCCTTCAATGCATTGGCGAGATCGGCAAAGGCGTCCTGCGCCGGGCGCTCACCGGCGGTCTGCGTCAGCACGTCGTAGATAACCGGCACCTGCTTGATCGCCATGTCGAGGTCGGGATCGCCACCGGGGCGGTAACCGCCGATCAGGCGAAGATCGCGGGTTTCCTCGAAACGGTGGATCAGCGCCTTCAACCGCGACACCAGCTTTTCCTGGTCGGGAGTCCAGGCCTTGCGCGCCAGGCGCGAGATGGAGGCGAGCGGATTGATCGGCGGATAGCGCCCCTCTTCCGCAAGACTGCGTTCGAGCACGATGTGACCGTCGAGGATGCCACGCGTCGAATCGGCGACCGGGTCGTTGTGGTTGTCACCGTCGACAAGGATGGAGATGATCGCCGTGATCGTGCCTGAGCCTTCGGTACCGGGACCGGCGCGCTCCAGCAGCCGCGGCAGCTCGGTGAAAACGGAGGCCGGGTAACCGCGGGCAATCGGCGGCTCGCCGGAAGCCGTCGCCACTTCGCGGATCGCGTGTGCGAAACGGGTGACGCTGTCGACGATCAGCAGCACGTTGTCGCCATTGTCGCGATAGTGCTCGGCGATAGTGACGGCGGTCAATGGCGCCATCTTGCGCAGCATCGGGCTTTCGTCGCTGGTTGCCACTACCGCGACCGACTTTGCGAGATTGTCGCCAAGCGTATCCTCGATGAATTCGCGCACTTCGCGGCCGCGCTCACCGACGAGCGCGATCACCACCTTGTCGAAGGCGTCTGCGCGCGCCAGCATGGAGAGCAGCGTCGACTTGCCGACGCCGGAGCCGGCGAAGATGCCGAGACGCTGGCCGAGGCAGAGGGGCGAAAAGATGTCGATCGCCCTGACCCCGGTGAGAAAGCCCTTCTCGACCCGCTTGCGGCTCATCGACGGCGGCGCGGTGTTGGAGATCGAGCGGCGCACATCGCCCTGCAGCAGCGGCCCGAGACCATCGATCGGCTCGCCGAGCGCATTGATGGCGCGGCCGCACCATTGATCGGTCGGCGCGACGCGGAAGGCACCTTTGCGGATCACGGTGTCATGGATGCCGATCGGATCGCCGGGTTCGATCGGGCAGACGACCACCCGCTCCGGTTCGACCCGCACGACTTCGCCGAGATGGGTTCCGGTGACGCTCTTGTGGGCGACGAAATCACCGAGCCGCACATGCCGCGAAAGGCCGGTCACCGTGTAGTGACCGGGCGAAATCGTCTGCACGTGTCCGCCCGGAGCGATCGAGAATTCGGGCTTTGCGTAGCGCTCGACCAGACCGGCAAGTGCTGCCAGAGAGGTCGATCCCGCGCTTGTCTTCAGGCCTTCGCGTTGCATGCCGGTACCCGTCAGAAATTAGCGACTGCCGCCGAGCGTCTTGACCGCTTCTTCGAGCGATCCCTCGCTGTCACGCAACAGGCCAGTGATGTTGTCGAAGGCGCGCGTGACCATGATCAGCTGCGACATTTCCTGGATGGCATTGACGTTGGATTCCTCGACGAAGCCCTGCATCACGCCGACATCGAAGCGATCGACCACCGGCTCGGCCTGTGCCGTCGGCTGAACAGCACTGTTGTCGAGGCGCATGAAACCCTTGCTGAAATCTGCCTCATAGAGACCGAGCGAGGCGACAGCCACGCCGTTCTGATGGATCGCACCATCGGCGCCGACGGTGATCTCGCCGCCGCTGCCGTTGAGCTGGATCGGCGCTCCGCCGGCGTCGAGCACCGGATAGCCACGGATAGTGACGAGTTCGCCGGTATCGGTGAGCGTGAAACGCCCGTCGCGCGTCAGCGCCGGGCCGGATGGCGTCTCGATCTGGAACCAGGCATCGCCCTTGATCGCAAAGTCGAGAGCCGAGCCCGTGCGCGACAGCGAGCCGTTGTTGGTGTTCAGGAATTCCTCGCCCTTGCTGACATAGGCAACCTTGGTCGGCTTGGTGTCGCCGAGCATCTGATTGAACTTCACCTCGGTGCCACGGAAACCGACGGTGCCGGAGTTCGCGATATTGTCGGCAAGTGTGTTGAGGCGCTTCTCGAGCGCCATCTGCGACGAAATCGCGACGTAAAGACCGGTTTGCACGTTCAATTTCCCCCGAGTTTCAGGCTGTTGATGGACAGGAGAAGATCGGAAGAAATGCCGTAGCCGCTCGAAGAGCCGAAGACTGCGAGCGGATCATAACCGTCCGTTGAATTTTTGGTTTCCCAGAGCGCCGTGAACCGGTCGAGAAACTCGGTCACCTTGCCCGGGTTCTGGAAATCCTTGAAATCGATCGCCGCTTCATAGACCTCGGCCTGACGATCGACATTGGTTGCCGCGAATTCGTCGGGCAATTGCAACGCGGTGCGCACCACCTGGGCGAGCGCCTCGTCGGCGATGATGGCGTAGCCACTGCTGATCGTCGGCGCCATGCGCGAAAAATAGAGGGCAAGCCGCACGCCGGCATTTTCCTCACCGGCGTTCTGCTCCAGTGTCTGGCGAGCATATTTGTCGGCGACGCCCTTCTGGGCACGGTCGAAGGATGTGGCGGCCGCACCGTGGGCGGCGAAGTTCAGCGATTCGACGAGCTGCTTGTAGCGGTTGTCGGTCAGCTTGTTGGCAAAGGCGTCGTCCTTGTCGATGCCTTCGGTCAGCACCTTGCGCATGAAAGCCTTGGCATAGGCCATGTCTTCGAGACCGTGAGCCTTCATCGCGTAGTTGTAGAGCCTGGTATCGGCAAAGAAATCGTCGATCGTTTTGACGTCGCCGATCTTCGACAGGTAGTACTCCGTCTCGCGCGCCACATCCGGCTGCTCGGCAATGCGGGCCAGCGACTTCGTCAAGTCGGCCGTTATCAGCTTGTAGCTCGTGTAGGTCGTGGTCACGATCGGTTCGCCCCTGCCGGAATGACACAGACAGAGCATGCGCCCTGCCTTGACAAATCCTGACCGGATAGCCTTGCGCGAACCTGTTCCGATGAATGACCCCCATCGCCCGCGCCGGCCAGCCTCACGCAAGGATGAAACCGTATCCCGTTAGCGGAAAATAGGATCGCGACAGGTATCGAAAATGAACATCATCATCGGGCTTCTTGTGACGTTCGGCTGTATTCTCGGCGGCTATCTGGCCATGGGCGGCCACATGGAGGTCCTCAACCAGCCTTTCGAACTGCTGATCATCGGCGGCGCCGGCATCGGCGGCTTCATCATGGCCAACTCGATGAAGGTGGTTAAGGATACCGGCAAGGCGCTCGGCGAAGCCTTTCGCCACAAGGTGCCGAAGGAGCGCGAATATCTCGACACGCTCGGCGTTCTCTATTCGCTGATGCGGGATCTGCGCACCAAGTCGCGCAACGAGATCGAAAGCCACATCGACAACCCGGAAGAATCCTCGATCTTCCAGGCAGCGCCGACGGTTCTGAAGAACAAGGAACTGACCGCCTTCATCTGCGATTACGTACGTCTGATCATCATCGGCAACGCCCGATCGCACGAGATCGAAGCGCTGATGGACGAAGAAATCCAGACCATCACCCACGACAAGATGAAGTGCTATCACGCGCTGAACACGATGGGCGACGCCTTCCCGGCGATCGGTATCGTCGCGGCGGTTCTCGGCGTCATCAAGGCGATGGGCGCGATCAGCGAGGCGCCGGAAGTTCTCGGTGCCAAGATCGCAGCCGCACTCGTCGGCACGCTGCTTGGCGTGTTCCTGTCCTATTCGATCGTCGCGCCGCTGGTCGCCAACATCAAATCGGTGCGCGAGAAGCAGAACCGCCTCTACATCATCGTCAAGCAAACGCTGCTTGCCTACATGAACGGCTCGGTACCGCAGGTCGCTCTCGAATACGGCCGCAAGACCATCTCGGCCTATGAGCGTCCGTCGATCGACGCGGTCGAGCAGGAAATGATGAACCCCGGCGGCGGCGGCGAAAGCAAGGCGGCTTGATCCCATGAATTCCGCAACATCCAACGTTCACGCATTCGACCGGAAACTCCTGGCGCGCATGACCGGCGCGCTCGGCGACGACAGGGTGATCGGCCGGCTGGCACTCGAACTCGGCCAGGTCTTCAGTGAGTTCCTGCCCGACATCTGCCGGGCGGAAACGGGTCTTGACGTCACGATCGGCTATGCCGGTTTCCGGACGGGGCTGCGGCGGGAGCTGATCGCCGGCCTAGGTACCGGCGTGGTGATCAGTGACGTGTCCTTGCGCAACTGGTGCGCGGATTTCCAGATCGGCTGCGACAGCCCGATCATCATCACTCTCGTCGAGGCGCTGCTCGGCGCCGAGCCGACCGGGATAGAAGAGCCGCAGCCGCGTGCGCTCTCCCAGATCGAGATCGACGTCGCCGTGCCGCTTTTCGAAAAGATCGCCGACGTGTTGCGCACCGCTGTCAACGCGCCGGGCGGGTTCGAAGCGATCGTCGAACGTCCGCTCAACAGCGCATCGCGCCCCAAGCCCGATCCCATGATCGAGGACATTCATGCGGGCGCCATCGACATGACGATCGGCTTCGGCCCGGTCATGTCCACCTTCTCCGTCATCGTACCCCAGAGCGTGCTCCTGAAGACCGCTATCGTCTTCCCCAAGGGCAGCGGCCAGCAGCGCAAGGCGAAGGCCGAATGGACCGAGCAGCTCGAAGAACAGGTACGCCGCTCTGCCGTCACGATCGAGGCGCGCATCCGGCTCGAAAGCCTGACGCTCGAAACGATCAGCCGGCTGCAGGCGGGCGACGTCATTCCCTTCCACGACGCCCAGGACGTTCGCGTCGACGTCAACGCCAATGGCCGCGACCTTTATGTCTGCGAATTCGGACGATCGGGATCAAAATACACGGTTCGGGTCAAGGATACCCACGGCTCCGAGCAGGATATCCTTCGCCACATCATGAGTTAAATCGGCCTGCCGCGCGCTCGCAGCATGCCTGAGGCAAGCTTCAACTGGAATAGTTCTCACATGGCACCCAAGAAAGCACCCATCAACGAACAGGCAGAAGCCGCTGTCGGAGACATGGAACTCGACCAGGCGATCAATGACCTGCGCGGTGTCCTCAAGCAGGATTCGGATGCGCCGGCAGCCTTCGGCTCGGATTTCGGCAGCGAACCCGCTGGCGCCGCAACCGACTTCGGTAGCGAATTCGGCGCACCGGCCGGCGGCCTCGACGCGTTCGGCGGCGATTTCGGCTCCAACGACTTCGGCTCCAACGACTTCGGCGCCGACCTCGGCGGCGGTTCCGTTTCGAGCGATTTCGGCGGCACCGATTTCGGCGCGACGTCCTTCGACAGCGCTGAAGCTGCGATCGACGCGCCGCCCGGCAGCGGCATGACGGCCAACCTCGACCTGATCATGGATATCCCGATCGACGTCCAGATCGTGCTCGGCACAAGCCGCATGCAGGTGTCCGGTCTCATGAACTTGAGCGAAGGTGCAACGATCGCGCTCGATCGCCGGATTGGCGAGCCAGTCGAGATCATGGTCAACGGCCGGGTGATCGGCCGCGGCGAAATTACCGTTCTCGAAGGCGACGACACCCGATTCGGCGTCAAACTCATCGAGATCAAGGGCAGCAAGAAGTCATAAAACCCGATGATCGGGCGAAGGATGAATCCATGATGGATTTCGAAAGTTTCGAGGCTCAGGCGCTATCAAGGCCGCTGAGTCAGACGGACAAGGCGGCGGCCGTCCTGCTTGCCATGGGCAAGGGCGTCGCAAGCAAGCTCTTGAAGTTCTTCACCCAGAGCGAGTTGCAGTCGATCATCGCCGCGGCGCAGTCGCTGCGCGCCATTCCGCCGCATGAGCTGGAAGCGCTCGTCAACGAGTTCGAAGACCTCTTCACCGAGGGCGCCGGGCTGATGGACAATGCCAAGGCGATTGAAAGCATCCTCGAAGAAGGCCTGACCCCAGACGAGGTCGACGGCCTGCTCGGCCGCCGCGCCACTTTCCAGTCCTACGAGGCCAGCATCTGGGATCGCCTGCAGGAATGCGACCCGGTCGCCGTATCGGTACAGCTTGCCAAGGAACATCCGCAGACGATCGCCTACGTTTTGTCGATGATGCCTTCGGGCTTCGGCGCCAAGGTGCTGCTGCAGCTTTCCGAAGAGCAGCGGCCGGACATCCTGAAGCGCGCCGTCAACATGAAGGACGTCAACGCGAAAGCCGCCGCGATCATCGAGAAGCGCGTCATGGAAATGATCGGCGAGATGGAAGCGGAACGCAATTCGGCCGGCCCGGCCAAGATCGCCGAGGTCATGAACGAACTCGACAAGCCGCAGGTGGACACCCTGCTCGCGTCGCTCGAATCGCTCAGCACCGCTTCCGCCAACAAGGTGCGCCCGAAGATCTTCCTCTTCGACGACGTGCTCTACATGCCGCAGCGCAGCCGCGTACAACTCTTCAACGACGTGTCGACGGACATCATCACGATGGCGCTGCGCGGATCGACGGGAGAACTGCGCGAATCGGTACTTGCCTCGATCGGCGCACGCCAGCGCCGCATGATCGAATCCGATCTCGCCATGGGCGATGCCGGCATCAACCCGCGCGACATCGCGATCGCACGGCGCTCGATCACCCAGGAAGCCATTCGCCTGGCGGCCAGCGGCCAGCTCGAGCTCAAGGACAAGGACGCGCAGGCGGCCTGATCGGGTAGGCGCGCCGCATGGGCCCGTCGAGCGGACGGCTGGCGCGCCCCTCCTCACCGTATTTCCTGTTGAGCCCTGGCGAATGCCGGGGCTCAACGCTTGCCTGCCCAGCCTTCCGGGTACACTACTGCATTTTCCTTGGATCGGCCTCGATTTGAGGAGCACGCAGCAGCTCGACGCGTTGCAACGACCTTTGCGCGTCTTAACAGACGCACGGCGCTGCAGAAAACGCGATCGACGCTGCCCAGATGTAACCGGAGCCTTCCTGCTTCATGTCTGATGATCAGGATAAAGACAGCAAAACAGAGGCCCCGTCAGAGAAGAAGATCTCCGACGCTGCCGAGAAGGGTAACGTGCCCTTCTCCCGCGAGGCGACGATGTTCGCCTCGACGCTCGCGATCTACATCTTCTTCGTCTTCTTCCTTGCCGACGGCGTCAGCACCATGGCCGAGGCCCTCAAGGACATCTTCGAGCAGCCGGAAGCCTGGCGGCTGGAAAATTCGACCGACGTGGTGGCGCTCATCACCCATCTCGCATGGAAATCGACCGCGCTGGTCGTTCCGGCCTTCGTGCTGCTCATCCTCTTCGGTGTCGGCTCCTCGATCTTCCAGAACCTGCCGCGGCCGGTTCTCGACCGCGTCCAGCCGAAGCTGAACCGCATTTCGCCGATGGGCGGGCTCAAGCGCATCTTCGGCGTGCAGGGACTGGTCGAGTTCGGCAAGTCGCTGTTCAAGATCATCATCGTCTCCGTCGTCGTCGTGCTGGTGCTGTGGAACAACTACTTCGCGACGCTCGACTTGATGTTTTCGGACCCGGTCACGATGTTTTCGACGATGGCGAACGATCTCAACGAGATCATGATCGTCATCCTGTTTGCGACCGCGGTTCTGGCGATCGCCGACCTCTTCTGGTCACGGCACCATTGGTACACCGAACTGATGATGACCAAGCAGGAAGTGAAGGAGGAAATGAAGCAGGCCCAGGGCGACCCGATCGTCAAGTCGCGCCTGCGTTCGATGCAGCGTGACCGGGCGCGCAAACGGATGATCTCGTCCGTACCGCGTGCCACGCTGGTGATCGCCAACCCGACTCACTACGCGGTCGCGTTGCGTTATGTCCGCGAGGAAAGCGACGCGCCCATCGTCGTGGCGATGGGCCAGGACCTGGTTGCCCTGAAAATCCGTGAAATTGCAGAGAAAAATGGCATCCCCGTCTTCGAGGATCCGCCACTTGCACGCTCCATGTTTGCACAAGTCTCGGTCGATAGTGTGATTCCACCCGTGTTTTACAAGGCTGTTGCCGAGCTCATTCACAGGGTGCATGCGTCGCAACCAAAACGGATGACATAACTCCGATGAAAAAGTGCGAATTCTCCGAGAAGCGGGAACAGATCGTAGCTGAAGCAATCCGCCCTGTGGCGACCGAACTGCGGCTCATCGACGCCGCCGATTTCATCGCCCTCTTGCGGTTCGAATCCTACGCCAGCCTCGCCGATCTCGTCGAATCCGCGGCAGAACTTTACTTTCTGCCCGGTACGGTCAACTTCGGTCTCGGCGGCAACTACAATCTCGATTGGGATTGCGAGCCGGAAATCGTTCTCGACCTGGAGCTTAAGCCCCGCGGTATCACCATCTATGTCCGCCTGTCCCTCGGCAACGAGACGGCCGGCATCGAGATCAGCCATATCAGCTTCCAGAACCCGTCGGCCGACCCGGACGAGAACACGGCCTTCCTGGCGCGGAGCCTGGCGGACGCAAAATTCATCAAATCCTACGAACTGCCGCTCGCAAGCTAAAAGAACCGCGCATGCGCGCACCTGTATTCTGCAGAAGGCGCCGGCGCTGAATGCGCTTAGCTGATGTAGCCAAGGCGGATCGCCTTGGCGATCGCCTGGATGCGGTTGACCGAATCGAGCTTGGTGGTCGCAGCGCCCAGATAGGCGTTGACCGTATGGACGGAGAGGCCCATGCGCTCGGCAATCTCTTCGCTGATATGGCCGTCGCCCGCCATCTGCAGGCAGGCGATCTCGCGGTCACTCAAGGTTTCGGCCGGCGCCATGCGCTTTTCATCGGCGGCCAGCAGGTCGGTCATGATCATGTAACTGCGACCATGCAGATCCACCACCTGTTCGGTCGAGGCATCGATGTAGCTGCCGGCGAAGATGACGTAGCCGTTGCCCTGGGCGCCGAGCCTGACAGGAAAGGCTATGCCCGAATAGGCAAGCTTGCGCACTTTCAACCGATACGCAAAGGGCGCGAGTTCCGAGACTTCCGCTGCCTGATGCTCCCCTGCCCCGTTCCAAAGCACCGGCAGCAGGGATTGATCGAGATGGGCAACCAGTTCCTCGCCATACGCGGTGATGAGATCATGCGCGTTCGCTTCGGCCGTAAGGCTCCAGTTGTCGAGGACGCAGGTCAGCTTTCGGGCCGTGCCTTTACCGCTGAGGCGCAGCACGGCGAAATGCTTGGCATTGATCTGCCGCTGCATCGCTTGCAGACGCGTGACCAGGGTTGCGGCACGTGCGGCGCGGTTGCCCTGCCGGGCGAGCTTGTGGTCGTCGTCGAACCGCCCACCACCGAGAAAATGCGTCATCGCGCCCGTTCCTCACACAAGATTGTTGCGCACCGCGTAAGCTATCGCTTCCGATCGCGTCCTGGTCGCGGTCTTGCGCATGACGCTGGTGATGTAGTTGTTGATGGTGTTGCGCGAAATTCCGAGGATCACCGCGATCTCTTCGCTGGTTTTGCCCTCGGCGATCCAGAAGAGGCATTCGAGCTCGCGCTCCGTCAACTCGAAGTCTCGATCGTGCCGGACTTCGGCGCGCGTCGTGAAGCTTGCGAGGTAACCCGCAAGCAGCGTGACGTCCCGCAGGCTCTCCTGCGACAGGATCACGTCTTCCGGCATGAGCAGCATCAGCGAGAAGCGCAGCCGTCCGACGTTGAAGGTGACCGCACAATATTCGCGGCTGATGCCGCGCGGCAGGCCGATGTCATCGGGCAGCGCGTAGAAGCACGGCTGCAGCACCGCCAGGCATTTTTCAAGCTCGGTCGTCTTGGCGTGGAGCGACGTGACGACGCCGGAGAGGCGCCGCACCACGTCGAAGGGCCAATCGGAACAGACCACGAAGTCGAGCCCGTTGTCCTGCGAGATGTCATAGCGCGCCAGAAGATAGTGGCTCGCGCCGACATATTCGGTCAGCGCCGACAGACCGCTGCCAAGACCGCCCCGACCGGCGACTTCCCCCAGCCTTCGCAAAAGTTGTTCGCGCGAGAAACCGCCGCCGCGTGCACGTGCCGGTGCCGTCGGCAAAGGCCAGACAGCAATGTCTGCTTGCGAAATGTCCATGAGTTCAGCCCCCGTGCCGGATTCACATCCCGGAACTGCACTTGCACTGTCGCCGCCAACAGCCGGCCGAAGCCGAATATTACCACCAGTCGCAGATCAGGACGCGAATCAACTGTTAAAAATGTACATCGGCACGAGAAAAATACCACCGCCCTGTTCTGGCTATTTACTTCACACCCTGTGCATAGACCGATTCGGCCCAGACAGGCCTCGCCTGTTCTGCCCAATGACGTTCATCGCCTATGCCAAGGCACAACACATTGATAGACAATGCATTTCTACTTGAAAACCTGCCGTTCCCGCGCGTCAGCCGCGATCCTGGACAGCGCTATTGGCGTGGTTTTGCCCAACAAACGGGCGCTTATTGCCGAAATTCGAAAATTAGAACCTGAAGAAATTATACTTTGTTTTCACAGCTGTGGCTGAAATGCATCAGGAGTTTTTCGGGCTCTTCTCATTTTACCGATATATAAATTGTAAAATTTTCAGAATAAATCTGAGTGCATGCGAAGTTATATTTCAGTTTGACTATGTATAGCTGGAATCCGGTATAGTAGATGACCGCACCGAATGCACGCCATGCGCGCGCGACGAATCTATAAATTAAGATATCGTTAAAATATTACCATTCTCGGCTCCCACAGGACTCAGCGGCCTCACTTCGAAACTTGAAGCAAATTTGCGGCAGTGGCGGCGGACGCGCCCGGACTCTCACAATATTTGGCCCGAACATAGACGACGCCGCCTGACATGCGGGAGCGACGCCACAAACACAAATCCCGCCACAAGGGCGGGATCTGTTTGATTGCGGCAGGGCTGCGGCGATATCAGGCGGCCTTGTCGAGGGCCCATTTGCGCAGGATTTTCGCCGCGCGTTCTTCGCTGATCTCGACCATCCGGGCCAGGCGCCTTTCCGGGCCTTCCTTGACACGGCGGTTGAAGCCACCGTCTTCGCCCATATTGAGCAGGTCGTCGGTGCTGTCGAAGCCGAAGTCCGACCCGAAGCCTTCCATGAGCGCCCCGCCGGCACCGGCATTGGCCGGAGAGAAGTCGGGCAGTTCGAGACCGGCGGCTTCGCCTTCGAGCTGGCCGGCAGTGCTGCCGAACCCGAGCTGACGGGCGAGCGGCCGCATGCCCCAGACGACCAGAGCGGCCACCACGATAAAGGCAAGGGCATTGATGATGCCGCCGAGATTGCGGGTCAGGGTTTCCATCACGCCGGGGCCGGCGACGGCCTGGTCGAGCAATTGCGTTTCGACGAAGTCCATGGCGGTCAGGGTCACGACGTCGCCGCGGTTCGTATCGAGGCCGGCAGCGGAAGCGACGATCTTCTGCATGTCCTGAAGATAGGCGTCGATCTTCGCCTGGTCGGCCGGCTCGCCGACCATCGCGGCCAGTCGGCCACGGTTGACGACGACCGCAATGGAGAGGCGTTCGATCGTGTAGCTGTTCTTGACGGTAGCAATCGTCTTGCTGTTGATCTCGTAGTTGGTCTGCTCTTCCTTTTTCTCGGCCTCGTCGCTCGACTTCGGGCCGGCGCCGCCGCTCGGGGCAGCCTGAGGAATGTTCTGCTGGACGGTCGCGGCATTGTCCGGCTGCTGCTGGCTGGACTTCTGCTCTTCCTTAGTCACGCGCGTGGAGCGCTCAACCCGCGATTCCGGATCGAAAACCGTTTCCTGGATCTGCTGCGTATCGGTGTTCAGCCGCGCGGTGACACTCGAACGGAAATTGTCCATTCCGAGGAAGGGCGCCAGCGCATTGTCGATCTTCTTCTCGAGCTCGGTCTGCACATTCTGGACGACGCCGAGCGACTGGTTGAGAGCGCTGTTGGCCGGATCGTCGCCGGAGGCGAGCAACTGTCCGGTCGAATCAAGCACGGTCACGTCATCGACGTCGAGCCCCGGTACGGAAGAGGCGACGAGATGGCGGATCGAGGCAGCGGCGCTGCGGCCGACGGTGGCGCTGGCGCGGATCATGACCGAGGCTGTGGGGTTCTGGTCCGCCTTGCGGAAGCTGCCGCGTTCCGGCATCACGATGTGGACGCGGGCGGCGGCGATGCCGGAAATCTGCTGGATGGTACGGCCGATTTCGCCTTCGAGGGCACGCACCCGCGTCACTTCCTGCATGAAGGAGGTGAGGCCGAGCGAACCGACATTGTCGAAGAGTTCGTAACCGGCATTGGCACTGCTCGGCAGGCCACGCTCGGCGAGCAGGAGGCGCGCCTTGCTCGTCATGCCGACGGGAACCTGGAGGCTGGCGCCATCGGAGCCGACATTGAAATCGATATTGGCCTCAGCCAGCGCGATGCTGATCTGGGTGACATCGCTGCGTTCGAGCCCGACATAGAGCGTTTCGAACGAGGGTCTGTTGACGTAAATGCCCGCCCCGAGCACCAGGCCGACCGCGACCATGCCGGCTGCCGCCAGCGCGATCAGCTTGCCCTGCCCGAGATTGCTCAGGTTCTTCGTGACCGTCGAAAGTTGATCCAACAGACTCATTCTGTTTCCGCACCCAGTATCGCAGAGCTTTCAAGCCGGTCATCGGCCGAGCGCCCTGCGCAGTTCCAACATTCGGGTTTGCTGGGTATCGACATGCTTTGTATCGACTTCCAATGCGCGCGAATCTACCAGCCCCGATCGGGACCGTAGGAAACGAAACTTGCGCGAAATTGGCTTGATCGGCCCGGATCGCCGATCGAATGGACGCATCGGCAGAGTTATCCACTGACTGACAAGAGCCTGTGAAGGCGGATATCCGGGGTAAGCGGCATGAGCTGAGCGCTGGTCTGCACGCCGCAAGCCGCTGATTTTGCGGCGCTATTGCCAGATTCGCGCGTCGCACAGACTTCCGACGAGCGTCAGAATGCCTCGAAATCACCCGCTGCCTTGGTCAGCGGCTGGGAGTGGCCGTGGCGCAACATGCCGTTGCCAAGTGCCTTCTTCATATCGGCAAGCTTGACGAGACTGACGGCAGTGGTCACGTCGACCAGCCAGTCGTCGGGGATCGACGCCGTTATGGTGTCGATGAACTCCGCGATGCCGCGCGTCTTCTGCACCGCGAGGTCGATGCCCTGCAGCAGCATCATCTTGTCCGGATTGGCGAGCGCATCGGCCCCCTCATCACCTGCCAGCTGCGGTTCGATCCGTTCGATCAGATAGGCGACGTCATGCAGCTCGGTGACGATGCGCATCAGCACTTCGGGCAGTGCTTCTTCCACGTGCGGCATGTGGCCCTGGTAGTCGGTCTGCATTGGTATGTCTCACGTGGCTCGGGGCTTCGGTAGAAGGTCTTATTTGCGGCCTGCGAGGCGCCTGCCCCGCAGGATCAGAAGAATTCGATCGAGCTTTCGGCCGGCTTCGGCGCGATGACCGGACGCTCCTCCAACTGTACGGTGCGCTGCGTCTCGACGCCGGTCAGGGCATATTGCCGAGCCCGGCCGCTGGACGGCCAATATTCGAGCTTGCGACCGTGCTCGCCGCCGGTGCTTTCGCCGACGATGCGGATGCCTTCGTCGAGCAGGAACTGCCGTGCGAAAGCGGCATTCTGTTCGCCGACATTGGAGAACCGCGCGATCGTCTTGGCGCCGCCAAAGATCTTGGCTTCAAGACGATCTCGACGCGCGCCCTGCTTCAGCAGTCCGTTGATCAGGAGTTCCATGAGATGGACCCCGTAGCGGGTCGCGTCGCCGCCGGAAGCGGGCGAAGTCGCGGAACCTGGCAGCAGGAAATGGTTCATGCCGCCGACACCGACCACGGGATCGCGCATGCATGCCGCCACACAGGAGCCGAGAATGGTCGACAGCACGATATTGGGATCGTTGAAGACCTTGTACTCGCCCTGGATGACATGCACGCGCTTGCCGGCGGCTTCCATGTTCATTTGAGCGCCCCGAATACGGCTTCGATCGCCGCCTTCATCTTTTCGATGGTGAAGGGCTTGGCGAGCACGTTGTTGGCACCGAGGGCCGCCGCCTTCTGAACCAGTGCGCGATCGCCCTGGGCCGTCAGAATGATAAAGGCCGCCTTCTTGGTCGCCGGGTTGGAACGGACCGCCTGCAAGAGGCCAAGGCCGTCCATCTTCGGCATGTTGAAGTCGGAGATCACCAGATGGTGCGGGTTCTGGGCCATGATCTTCATGCCCTGCTCCCCGTCACCGGCGGCGGTGATCTGCTTGAAACCGAGCTGCTGCAGGGCATCACCCAGCAGCAGGCGGCTCGTCACCTGATCGTCAACGATCAGAACTTTGATTTTTTCGGCGATGGACATTATTCGCTTCCTTCCTTGCGGAGCGCCGCTGCTTTCAGGACCTCCTCCCCGATGGAACCGAGGGGGAGCTGGGTTTCAACGGCGCCCAATTCATAGGCGACTCTCGGCATGCCGTAGACGACACATGTCTTTTCGTTTTGTCCGAAGGTCTTTGCCCCGGCATGCCGCATTTTCAGGAGACCGGAGGCGCCATCGCGCCCCATGCCGGTCAGAATGACGCCGATCGCATTGCGGCCGGCGAGTTCAGCAACGGAATCAAACAGCACATCTACCGACGGCCGATGTCCGTTGACCGGTTCGCGATCGACCAGGCGGCAGCAGGGTGCCGTCGCGTTCGCGACCTGCAGATGGCGCTCGCCACCGGGTGCCAGGTAGACCTTGCCGATTTCGAGCCGCGCACCATCCGTCGCCTCCTGCACCGTCGGCGCGCACAGGCGGTTCAACCGCTCGGCAAAGCTCTTGGTGAAGGTGTGCGGCATGTGCTGCGTGATAACGGTCGGCGGGCAATTGGCCGGGAACTTCTGCAACACCGTGATCAGTGCTTCCACGCCGCCGGTCGACGCACCGATGGCGATGATCTTGCGGCCGGCCCGGTATTCCGAAGCCGTGTTCGCGTTGGCGGCAGCGGGAGAGCCCGCGATCTTGTTGCCGGTGATGATGAACTTGCGTTGCGAACGCGCTGCCGCCTTCACCTTGTCGACCAGGCCGGCGAAGGGATGTGGATCGCCCGGGTGCGGCTTGCCGACGCAATCGAAAGCACCGATTTCGAGTGCGGCGATCGTCGCCTCTGCGCCCTTGTGTGTCAGCGTCGAGACCATGATGACCGGCATCGGTCGGAGCCGCATGATCTTGTCGAGGAATTCGAGGCCGTTCATGTTCGGCATTTCGATGTCGAGCGTGACGACATCGGGGTCGAGTTGCTTGATCGCCTGGCGCGCTTCCATTGCGTCGGCCGCCTGGCCAACGACGGTCACATCAGGGTCGGCGTTCAGGACAGCGGTGATCAGGCCACGCATGGTGGCCGAATCGTCAACGACGAGAACACGAGCGGGAGCGGTCATGCCCGTCCTCCATGAAACTTGCCGGTATGGCGGTAGGTGGTGATACCGATGTTGTCGAAGTGCGACTTGGCGTCACCCGACACGCGCTCGGAATGCCCTATGTAAAGATGACCGTCGGTGTTCAGCATGCCGGCGAAGCGCGACCAGATCTTCATCTGCGTCGGTTCATCGAAATAGATGACGACGTTGCGGCAAAAGATGACGTCGAACGGGCCCTTGAACGGCCATTGCGCCATCAGGTTCAGCTCGTTGAAGGTGATCAGGCGCTTGACCCGGTCGTCGACCTGCCACTTGAAGCGGCCGCCGGCATTGACCTCGGAGAACCATTGCTTGCGCATCGCCGGGTTGACGGTTTCAAGCGCGGTTGCGTCATAGGCGCCGGCACGGGCGAGCGCCAGGATCTTCGGATCGATGTCGGTCGCAAGGATGCGGAAGTCGTAGTCGGCCGCGTTCGGCAGCAGCGACAGAACCGTCAGCGCGATCGAATAGGGCTCCTGCCCGTCCGAGCAGGCCGCCGACCAGATACGCACCCGGCCGCCGGCCTTGGCGCGCGCGATCAGCTCCGGCAGCACTTCGGTCTTCAAGTGCTCGAAATGGTGGTTCTCGCGGAAGAACCGCGTGAAGTTGGTGGTCAGGTGCGAAAGCATGTCGCGACGGGCGGCGGCTCCGACGGGCGAAGCGACCAGCTGGCAATAATCCCGGAAGCCCTTGAGCCCGAGATTGCGGATATGCTTCGACAGACGCGAATAGACGAGCGACGCCTTGCTTTCGTTGAGATAGATGCCGGCATCCGCATAGATCATCGCGGCGATCTCGGTGAGATCGCGGCGGGTCAATGGATACTCGCCGCTGGCCAGGCACTCGTCCGGCGACAGCTTCTGTTCGAATGCGACCTGGTTCCTCATGCCGCTTCCCTTTCTTCCTGCGGGAAGATTGCTTCCAGCTCTATGAGGCAGATCATCCGGCCCTCGATCGCCAGCACACCGCGGGCGAAGCTCTTCTCGAACTCCGACGAGACGACGTCGGGTGTCGGCTGGATCTTGTCATTGGTGATGGTCAGGATGTCGGAGACGGCATCGACCAGGAGACCGACGGCCTGGCTTTTGACCTGCGCAACGATGATGACGTGACGCACTGTCGGTTCGGCCGGCTTCATGCCGAGCCGGGCCGAAAGATCGATGATCGGCAACACGGCACCGCGCAGATTGATGATGCCGAGCATGTAGGACGGCGCATGCGGCATTGCCGTCGCCGGTGTCCATCCACGGATCTCGCGCACGGACATCACGTTCACGCAGAACTCCTGGTCGCCGACGCGGAAAGCGATCAGCTCTCGCCCGTCCGTGGTCAGACTTTTTGCGACATAGGTCATCACATTCATCCAGCAGCGGCGAGAGACATTTCAGGCTTCAGCGACTGGCCACGCGAAGCGGCCACGATCGTGTCGACGTCGAGAATGAGCGCCACGCGGCCGTCGCCGAGAATGGTCGCCGCAGCGATGCCCGGCACGTGGGTGTAGTTGGCCTCGAGGCTCTTGATCACCACCTGGCGCTGCCCCTGGATCGCATCGACCATCAGCGCACGCTGACCGCCACCTTCCGATTCCACCAGAAGTGCTACGCCCTCGACCGGGTTCGCCTGGATGGCGCGGAAATTCAGGATGCGGCCGACGTCGACGAGCGGGCAGAAGGAGTTGCGGATCGAGATCAGCCGCTGGTTGGAGCCGAAGGAATGGATTGCCGAAGCTTCCGGCTGCAGGGTCTCGACGATCGCGGTCAGCGGCACGACGAGCGTCTGGTTGGCGACGGTGACCACCATGCCGTCGAGCACGGCGAGCGTCAGCGGCAGGCTCATGGTGAAGACCGAACCGTGACCCGGCTTCGAGGAGATGTTGATGCGGCCACCGAGCGCCTGGATCGAGCGCTTGACCACGTCCATGCCGACGCCGCGGCCGGAAATGTCGGAGATCTTGTCCGCCGTCGAGAAGCCGGCGTGGAAGATCAGGTTGTCGATCTCTTCGTCCGAGAGATTTGCGTCGGCCGCGATCAGGTCGTTGTCGATCGCCTTCTGGCGCACCTTCTCGCGGTTGATGCCAGCGCCGTCGTCGGCAAGTTCGATGACGATACGGCCTGAGCGATGCTTGGCCGTCAGGCGCACCGTGCCTTCAGCGCTCTTGCCGGCGGCAAGTCGCTTCTCCGGCGTTTCGAGGCCGTGGTCGACCGCGTTGCGGATCATGTGGGTCAGCGGCTCGGCAAGCTTGTCGATGACCGTCTTGTCGACTTCGGTGTTCTCGCCCTCGGTGATCAGGCGGACCGATTTGCCGGTCATGTCGGCGATTTCGCGGACGATGCGCGACATGCGCTGGAACACCGGCTTCACCGGCTGCGCGCGGATCGCCATCACCGAATCCTGGATCTCGCGGGTGAGCTGCTGCAGCTCTTCGAGACCCATGTTGATCGAGGACGTGCCGTTGGCGTCGTTCTCGACGACGCTCTGCGAGAGCATCGCCTGGTTGATGACCAGTTCGCCGACGAGGTTGATCAGGCGATCGACACGGTCGAGATCGACGCGGATCGTCGGCGTGCCGGCCGATGCGGCTGCCTGCTGGGCGGCAGCGCTCTGGGCCGCGCTGGCGGCGGGCGCTGCCTTTTCGGCAGGGGCGCGGGCTGCGGATTGCGCCATCTGCAGCACGTTGCTGGCGGTGCCTGCGGCCGAAACGGCGGCGTTGCGGATGTCCTGCTGTCGGGACGCGAGCTGTTCTTCCTCCTCGACGACACCGACCGAAACCGCCGGCTCATCATCAAGGATCGAAAGATCGAAAGGCACCGGCTGCATCGGCAGCTCTTCGCCCGACTGCGTAGCCTCGTCTTCGACCAGGGAAATCTCCAGGTCGCAATCCCACTCGGCGAATTCGAAGACGGTGCGGATCGCGTCCTCGCCCTTGTCGGTCGCAAGCTGGATCTTCCAGGAGAAATAGGCGCTCTCCGGGCTCAGCCGCTCGAGCGTCGGCAGTGCGCCCATGTCGCAATGGATGCTCATTTCGCCAAGGCGGGAGAGGTCGCGCAGAAGCAGCGTTGCCTCATTGCCCTTGGCATAGAGATCGGACTTCGGCTTGAAGACGATCTCGTAGGTGGGCATTTCCATCAGCGGCGGTTCTTCGGCAGCGTCGAAGTCGTCGAAGGAGAAAGCGACCGGTTGGAACCCTTCGTCGTTGACCGGCGGCGGGGCCACGGCGGTGACGGGCTTGGCAACCACTTCGACCGGCGCTGGGGCGGCTGCTGACGCTTGCGGCACTTCGCCGTTCGCCAAAGCCTCGAGCTCCTTGATCAGCTGGCGGCTGCGCGCCTCGTCGACACTGCCGCCGTCACGAGCGGCATTGGTGAGGTCGGCGAGCACGTCGGCCGACTTCAGCATGACCTTCAGAACCTCCGGACCGGGATCGAGCCGGTTGGAACGAACGCAATCAAGGGTCGTCTCGAACACATGCGCGAAGGAGACGAGGTCGTCGAGCCCAAAGGCGCCGGCGCCGCCCTTGATCGAGTGCACCGCGCGGAACACCGCATTGACCGTTTCCGGGTCGCGGTCGCCGTCATTGAGCTTCAGCAGACCCGATTCCAGTTCAGCGAGTTGCTCCTCGCACTCCTGGAAGAAGATCTCTTTGATTTCGTTCATATCCATTGGAGGTTATCCCCGGACTTCAGGCCGTTACGCGCTCAATTGCATCGATGAGTTTGGTCGGGTCGAACGGCTTGACGATCCAGCCCGTTGCCCCCGCCTGGCGCGCGCGGTTCTTCTTTTCCGCATCGCTTTCGGTGGTCAGCACCAGGATCGGGATGGCGCGGTAGCGATCGTTCTTGCGCACGCCTTCGATGAAACCGAAACCGTCGAGACGCGGCATGTTGATATCGGTGACGATCACATCCGGGTTGGCTTCTTCCAGAACCTCAAGTCCCTCGACGCCGTCCTCGGCCTGGATCGTCTCGAACCCGGCATTGTTCAGCGTGACCAGCAGCATGTTTCGGATCGTCCGGGAGTCGTCGACCGTCAGAACTCGCTTCTTCATTTCTCAAATCTCCTTTGCCACCAGATGATCGATTTCGACCCCGATGAGCTGTGTCGTTTTCTCGAAAGCGTCCGACACCTTGCTGAAGGTGAAAGACAAATGATCCTCTTCCCAGGTCTTGGCGCCGGCCATCAGCACCTGGACACAAAGCGTGCCCACCCGCTCGACCGCCGAAGCGTCGATCACGATGTCGCTGCCTTTCAGAGCGATCAGCTTCTCGTGCAACGCCGTCGCCTCATTCAGGTCCAGCACCGGAGCGAGGCTGAGCGTCTTCTGAGCGGTCTTCTTGCTGGCCATTCCTGTCTTCCTCGACTGCTAACTCTGTACTGCTCTTGAAATCAGCGCTGCCATCCGGCGAGCTGCCGTTGCGGCCCGTCGTCGAACAGCGGCAGTCCCGGCTCTTCGGCAATCACGCCCAGGGCCGGCCGGCTCGGTTCACGACCGGCAGCTGACGAAACAGGATGACGCCGCTCCAGACGAAACCGACGGATGGTTTCGCCAAGCTCGACGATGACGGTGTGGAGATCGTCCGACGAACGCGCGGTTTCTCCCGCCAGGGCAGCACTTGCCTGCACGCCCTGCGAGATCGTGCCGATCTCGGCCGCGACACCCCGGAGGTCGCCGACCTGTTGCTCCGCTTCGCGGGCTATGCCGGAAACGGCCGAATTGATCGACGTGACCTGCTCGACGATGCTGCTGATCGCGTCCTGGGTGCGGCCGACGATCTCGACACCGGTTTCGACCTGCGCCTTGGTGCCGGAGACGAGCTGCTTGATTTCACGGGCCGCCTCGCCGGAGCGCTGCGCGAGGGCGCGCACTTCCTGGGCGACGACGGCAAAGCCGCGACCGCTGTCGCCAGCCCGCGCCGCTTCGATGCCGGCATTGAGCGCCAGCAGATTGGTCTGGAAGGCGATCTCGTCGATCACGCCGATGATCTGGCCGATCTTTTCAGCCGATGCCTCGATGTCGGCCATGGCGCTGATTGCCTGGCCGGCGATTTCGCCGCTGCGCTCGACGGCGATGCGGGTTTCGTTGGCCTTCGTTTCCGTGGCGCTGATGCGGCCGGAGCCGCTCGCCATGCGTCCAGCCATGTCGGCAAGTGCTGCAAGCTGCCCGGACAGCGCATCGGCTTCCACACTCGCCTTGTCCGAGAAGGCAGCCGCGTTTCCGCGCATGCGATCGACCAGAGCTTCGGCGGAACGGTTGTGGTGGTCAGATGCCTGCAGGCTCTGTTGAATTTGTTCCAGCGCCGCATTCAGACTGGCGACGATCGGCTGGTAGGCTTCCGCTGCCGCTTCCGGCAGCCGCGCACCAAGATCGCCCTGGCTCAGACTCTCGGCAAAGTCGCCGAAGAGCGCCTTGACTTCCTGTTCGTCGGCGCTGCGCTGCTCGGTCAGCTGCCGCTGGTGCTGCTGGCGCAGGGCATTGAAACGGAGCGAAACACCGATCTCGGTGTCGACGAAGACGGTGCGCACCAGCGCCGCGACGAGGTCGCAGAGCTCGCGGCGGCGCGCCTTGCCCATCGGCAGGAAAGATCTCGGCCAGGCCTCTTCGATGAGACCGACGAGCAGATGCTCGAGCACGACCGCATGGCTGGCCATCTGCCAGCGCGGATCGAGACCCATGCGGCTTGCCGTGTCGGCGAGCACCTTGACGCGCTCGGCATAGAGCCCGTCGAAACGCGCGTCCGTCAGCACGTTCCAGTGCGACGATTGAAGGTCCTGAAGGCGATCGATCTGGCGGTCGCTGTCGAAATGGCGGGCGGCATCGGGATAGGTCTGGAGGCGCTGGAAAAGGTCGCGAAGCGCCTGGTCGATGCGGGGAGAAAGCTTCTGTCTGTGATCCCGGACGCGGTTGCAGCTCTCGTCGTCGAGCCCGGCAAAACGCAAGCGCTCCAGCAGGCTGCCTGCCTGGCCCTTCCTTGCCTGTTCTGACGATGCTTCCTGCCTCAACGCTGATCCCCGGGTAATGCGCGTTTTCGAATTTGCCCGGAGAGGTTCAAGGGGAGCCACAGTCCACCGGACGTGCACGCCACATCGATGAGATCAGCCCCCGCCAGCAGCGTCTGCTATCGTTCATCCCGCAAGTAAATTCGGTGAAGAATGGATACCGGACCGGAACCGGTACGGCGGGGCGGCATCATGCCTTGAGGAGACTTGTGAATTATCCCATTCCGACGTGTGGGACCATGTTTATGGTTAATTCCTTGCTTGAAGGTTAACGGTCCCTCGCCTCTAATCGGATTCACTAAAATTCGCAGGGTGTTTTCGCGGGCCATTTTTGCACCGCAACAAAACTGTAATAAAGCCCCTGGATTACAACAGGTTCTCACTCACAAGAGTTTAGAATTGTACTTCGACTTGCGCTCGCGTATCGAAGCGAAAGTGAAGTGGGCGCTCAATGCGCGAAGAAACCTTCGCAAGAGCGGGATGAGGAAAAGTGTGTGCGGTTTTCCTCCCGCATCCCGCTCTAAGTTATAAGAAATCGATCACGTTTATGATTGGGGTCGCTGCGACCCAAATCATCGTGATCTAGGCAAAGCGACATCATGACGATGCGCTTACAGGAAACGAACAATGATTGTTCTTGGTATTGGCGCCGCACTCACAGCAATCCTGACAATGATGGCAGTATCGATCGTGCTCAACATCGAGCATAACCGCTCGGCAAAGCGCAGCTCTGTGTTTTGAGCAGGCTCAGGCCCGTATCTTCCTGATACAGCCAAGCATCTTTGCGGCCGTGAGCGAATGTTCTATGGCCGCTTTTCTTTGCCTGTATGCTTGAGTGCCGCCTCGCGCCATGCCTGCGCATAGATGACGAAGCTCTCGGGAATCTCGCCCGCAACCGGCTCGATCCCGGTCCTGACCCTCGATCCCTGGACGAGGCAGGCTGCACCGAGGCTCGTGCCCGTAACATTCTGGGGATCGGCGAAGACCGGCCTTCCGGTCGCCGCTGCGAGCATGCGCAGATAGGCCTTGTTTGCGGCAAACGGTCCCTCGACGACGACCTCCCCGCGCGCGCCGATCAGATCGAGGCAGGTGGCCGTCATCAGCGCCAGGTGAAACGAGACGACGGCAAAACGCTCGGCGGCGCCAAGCGCCTGTTCGTCGGTCGTCCAGATCGCCTTCGAAGTCGGAAAGGGACCAGACCCCTCGGGAATGGACGGCAGCAGCATGTGGCCGGCCTTGGCGACCGTCTCTTCCACATCCGGCGATGGGGGAACCGACCCCTCCCCCAGCAGAAGCTGGAAGGCGCGGCCGCCCATGAAGCGGGCCGAGGGCACGGGCTCGCCGAGCGCGTTGACATTGATGAGCGTGTCGCGATGTTCGTCGAGCGCCTTCGGCTCTGCGCCGACCGCCAGCATGACGACCCAGGTTCCGGTCGAAACGACCGAGAATGGCGAAGCGCGCGTCAGCAGATGCGGGAGCAGCGATGCGTTGGAATCATGAATGCCGCAATAGACGGGTGTATCAGGCGCAATGCCGGTTGCGGCACAGACTTCCGGTCGCAAGGCACCGGCGATATCGCTCGCCTTCAAAACCGGCGCAAAGAGTGGCCTCCAGCCCTGGCGTTCGACCAGAGACGAGAACGTGCCGGCTCGCGGGTTCCAAAGATCGGTATGACAACCGAGCGACGTCAGTTCGTTTGAGAGAACGCCGGTCAGGCGATAGGTCCAGTATTGCGCATAGGTGAGGATCGACGCGACCCGCGCAAAATCATCCGGAAAGGTCTTCTGCTGCCAATAGAGTTGCGCGCCGACATTGAGGCCCATAGGCAAGCGTGCAGAGCCAGTCTCTGAAAACGGGGGCCGCGCCACATCATATTCGGCGGCAAGGCTGTCGGGTCCGGCGTATTCATAGTCCAGCACCGGTAGCGCAAGGTGGCCTGCAGCATCGAGCACGACCGCTGTCGCGCCATGGGTGGTAATGGAGACTGCCTCGAAAGCGTGTTCGGCGTTAAGCGCCGCGAGGCTCTCAAGCAGGAAGGCCCAGAGGTGCTCGATATCGAAATGCGGATAGGGACCGGAAGTTAGCACCGCATTCGCCGTCTTGCGGACGGCGATCTCCTCGAACCGTTCGAGATCGACGGCCGCGACCTTCGCATTGGTCTTGCCGATATCGATGACGCAAACGACCCGCATCCGATCAGTCCATATGGAAGACGGTTTTGAGCGGCACCGCCACCGGCTCGTTATCGGCCTTGGTCTCCATGATATCGGCCATATAGGCCCACCATTTCCGCATGACGGGATGGGACGGCAGGTCGGCCATTCGGTGGTCGTCCGTGCGCCAGAGAACGCCGAAGAGCAGGCTGGTCTCCTCGTCCAGATGGATGGAATAGTCGGAGACGCCCGCCTCCTTCAGGAGCGCCGCCAGCTCCGGCCAGATGGCATCGTGCCGCGCCTTGTATTCGGCCGCCATGCCTGGGTTCAGCCGCATGCGGAAGGCGTATTTTTCCATCGGAACCTCAATGCGCGAGACGGCGGCGGGCACGCCGCCAGAGAATGGGGAGTGCGATGACCGAGATCAGCAGCAGGCCGATGAAGATCGACATGACGATACCGGGCACGTTGAGAAGGCCGAAGCCGAAGGTCACCATGCCCATGATCAGCGCCGCGAGCACGACGCCGGGGATGGTTCCGGAGCCACCGAGAATGTTGACGCCTCCGAGCACCACCATCGTCACCACTTCGAGCTCCCAGCCGAGCGCGATCGACGGACGGGTCGAGCCGAGGCGCGAGGTCAGGCAGATCGATGCAAGCCCCGCCATCAGACCGGTAAGCAGGAAGAGGATAAACTTGATGCGCGCGACCCGGATGCCGGAAAAAAGCGCTGCAGTCTGATTGTTGCCAATGGCATAGACCGCACGGCCGAAATTGGTCTTGTGCAGGACGATGCCGTAGACGACGGCGAGGATGACGAAGAGCGTGAACTCGAAGGAAAACACCCACCAGACATAGCCCTGGCCGAACCAGGAGAAACTGCCGGGATAGCCGGTGAAGGCCTGGTCGCCGAGAATGATGAAGGAGAGCCCGCGGAAGAGGCTCATGGTGCCGATGGTCACCACGATCGACGGCAGCCCGAGACCAGTGATCAACAGGCCGTTGACCGCGCCGCAAATGAGGCCCACTGAGAGGCCGATCGCCACCAGCGCCGGCGTATCGAAGCCGAGCTGGACGGCATAGCCCATCGCCGTCGAGGCAAGCGCGATGATCGAGGCCACCGACAGATCGATCTCGCCGGAGATGATCACGAGCGCCATGGCAAAGGCGATCATCGCCTTCTCGGTGAAGTTGAAGGTCGCGTCCGAGAGGTTCCACGGATCGAGGAAATACGGCGACGCCAGTGAGTTGCCGAGGAAGATCAGGCAGGCGACGACGAACAGCAGGCTTTCCCAGCTCCTCAAAAGCCGGGCGCTGCGCCCTTCCAGCCGATCGGGGATGTGGCGGGGAGCCAGGTGGGTTTCGGCCATCAGACAGCCTCCGCTTTTCTCAGGATGACACGGCCCTTTCGCCGCTCGGCGCGGGCGTTGACGGCAACAGCGATAATGATGACCGTGCCGGAAATCGCCATCTGCGCGAAGGGCGAAATGTTGATGACCGGCAGGGCGTTCTTGATCACGCCGAGAAACAGCGCGCCGAGCACTGCACCCGCGACGGTACCGATACCGCCGGCGATCGAGATGCCGCCGATGACACAGGCCGCGATGATGTCGAGCTCGAAGCCGGCGGCGATGTCGACATAGGCGACGGCATAACGCGACACCCAGAGATAGCCGGATAGCCCGGCGAGCGCGCCCGAAAGGCAATAGGCCGAGAAGCGGGTGCGGCCGACATCGATGCCGGTATAGACGGCCGCATGCGGATTGCCGCCGACGGCATAGAAGGCGCGGCCGAGGGCCGTGCGGTTCATCAGCAGGAAGACGAGCCCGATCATGACCAGCGACAGCCAGGAAAGAACCGGGAAGCCGAAGAGCGCGTCGCGCGGCAGCGCCTTGAATGCATCACTCATCTGGTGCGCGTTGATCCACTTGCCGTCGGTCAAGAGGAAGATCAGGCCGCGATAGATAGTGAGCGTGCCGAGTGTCACGACGATCGGCGGAATATCGAGTTTCCAGACGAGCGCGCCGTTGATCATACCGAGCAACGCGCCGAGCGCGATCGCGGCGAGCATGATCAGTGGGATCGGCAGGCCCGGAAAAGCAGCGTTCAGCATCGCCGCGACCATGCCGGAGAGCGCCAGGTTGGCAGCCATCGAAAGGTCGATGCAGCGCGTCAGGATCACAGCCATCTGGCCGAGCGCCAGGATAATGAGGATCGAGGTGTCGTTGTAGACACGCGCGAGATTGGCGGGTGCGACGAAAGGCGGGAAACGCCAGGTAATGAGCGCGAGCAGCACGGCGATCGCGCCGACGAGCAGCAGCTCACGATTCTTTAGAAACTTCGCCATCACGCGGCCTCCTGAATGCCGGCAGCGGCACGCACCAGCTTTTCGGCCGTCAGATCGGCGCGCTCGAAGCGCCCGGCGATCCGCCCCTCGCGCATGACGATGACGCGGTCGGACATGCCCATGATCTCGGGGATTTCCGAGGAGACCATGATGACGCTGAGGCCTTGAGCCGCAAGCTCGCTCATGAAGGCGTGCACGGCCGCCTTGGAGCCGATGTCGATGCCCTTGGTCGGCTCGTCGAGAATGATCACCTTCGGCTTGGTCGCCAGCCACTTGGCGATGACGACCTTCTGCTGGTTGCCGCCCGAGAGCGTGCCGACGTCTTGATCGAGCGAAGCAGCACGCAGATCGAGGCGCGCGGTGTACTCGCGGGCGAGCGCGAACTCGTTGGCAAGTTTCAGGAAGCCCGAGCGCGAGGTCCGCGACAGCGACGGCAAGGTGACGTTTTGAAAGATCGGCAATCCGATGATCGCGCCCTGGCGGCCGCGCTCTTCGGGCACATAGACGATGCCGCTGCGGATCGCCTCGGAGGGGCTGCGGATCACGAGCACCTCGCCATCGAGCCGGACCGCACCAGCGGAAGGCCGGGTGACGCCGATCAGCGACTGCATGAATTCCGATCGGCCGGCGCCGACGAGACCGTAGAAACCGAGGATCTCGCCGCGGCGAAGCTCGAAATTGATGTCCTCGAACTCGGTCGGGTGGCGGTAGCCCGAAACGGTGAGCACCGGCGCGCCGATCACCACTTCCTTCTTCGGGTAGACCGAACCGACGGCGCGGCCGACCATGAGGCGCACCAGTTCGTCCTGGCTGACATCGGCAATCAGGCCCTCATCCACCATCGTTCCATCGCGGAAGACGGTGTAGCGATCGGCAATGCGGAAGATCTCGTCGAACTTGTGACTGATGAAGAGGATCGCCTTGCCGTCAGCCTTCAACCGCTCGACGAGCGCATAGAGCTCGTGGATCTCCTTGTGCGACAGCGCGGCGGTCGGCTCGTCCATGATGACCACCTGGGCATCGACGGAAAGCGCGCGGGCGATCGCGACGAGATGTTTCTTGGCAATGCCGAGATCACGCAGGCGGATCGTCGGATCGAGATCGGCACCGGCGCGCGCAAGCAACGCGCGCGCATCAGTATTGAGCTTCTTCCAGTCGATCAGGCCGAAGCGATTGCGCGGTGCATGGCCGAGGAAGATGTTTTCGGCGACCGAGAGCTCATCGAAAAGCACGGTTTCCTGGTGGATCGCGGTGACGCCGGCACGCGCTGCGGCAAGTGCCGTCGGGAAATGGACCTCCTGCTCCGCAACGCGGATCGTGCCGCCATCCGGCTGATAGATGCCGGTCAGGATCTTCACCAGCGTCGACTTTCCGGCGCCGTTTTCGCCGATCAGCGCGGTCACCGATCCCGGATAGAGCGACAGCGAAACATCAGAGAGCGCCTTGACGCCGGGGAAGGACTTCGAGATCCCCTCAAGCGCGATGGCGGGCTTCATCCGCGATGTGAGCGTATCCTGGAGCAAGTTCCGTTCCGCCTGATCTATGTGCCTGACATCGAGGGCACCGCAGTCTGCAAATGCCCCTCTCCTCGGGTTTAACCCGAGGACTAACCCTCTCCCCGCGCGCGGGGAGAGGGAACGAGGACGCCGCTCTCCTCCCTCCTTGACGTGGAAGAGGAGCGAACGGTTGCCGCTTGTCCCTTCTCCCCGCCTGCGGGGAGAAGGTGCCGGCAGGCGGATGAGGGGCCCTTCCCTCACCGCGCGGATGAGGGGCGACGCCAGTTTGGTCGTTCGCCAGATCAGAAGATCTTGGCGAATTCCTCGACGTTCTTGGCATCGTAGACGAACGGGTCGGCCATCGCGCCTTCATTGTTGTCGTCGAGCTTGACGGCACCCATACGGCCCATCTTCAGTTCCGCGCCGGGCTTGGCTTCGGCACCGCCGATCAGATCATAGGCGATCATCGTTGCGGAATAGCCGAGGTCGATCGGGTTCCAGATGGCGAAGGACTTGGAAGCGCCCGACTTGACGTGGCCGGCCATTTCCGAGGGAAGGCCCAAGCCCGTTACGTTGATCTGGCCGATCTTGCCGGCGTCGGTAACGGCCTGTGCGGCGGCAACGATACCGACCGAGGTCGGCGCGATGATCGCCTTCAGGTTCGGATAGGACTGAATGAGCCCTTGGGTTTCGCGATAGGACTTGTCGGCAAGGTCGTCGCCATAGACGGTTGTTACGACGTTGATGCCCTTGTAGTTGCCCTGGACCTTCTTCATCTCGGCGATCCAGGTGTTCTGGTTGGTCGCTGTTGCGGACGCCGAGAGCACGGCGACGTCGCCGCCCTCAGGCAGGTTGTCGGCGGCAAGCTTGATGATCATGTTGCCGATCAGCGGGTTCGACGACGGGTTGAGGTGCATCAACCGGCCATCCTTGGCGACACCGCTGTCCCAGGAGATGACCTTGATGCCGCGGTCCATCGCCTTCTTCAGCGCCGGCACCAGGGCGTCCGTGTCGTTGGCCGAAACGGCGATCGCATCGACCTTCTGGGCGATCAGCGAGTTGATCACCTCGATCTGGCCCTCGGCGGTGGTCGAGGTCGGGCCGGTGTAGATCACTTCGACGTCGCCCAGTTCTTTGGCGGCTTCCTGGGCGCCCTTGTTGGCAGCTTCGAAGAAGCCGATGCCGAGCGCCTTGACGACGAGCGCGATCTTCTTGTTTTCCGCATGCGCGGCATTGGCCATCAGCGCAAGCGAAACCGCGGCCGTGACCATCAGTGACTTCAGGATCTTCATGCTCATTTCCTCCCATTGTCCGGTTCGCGAAAATCGCATCCGGCGCAAATTCCTCCGTTCGGCAACGACCCGGCTCCCTTAACCGTGACCACCGCCTTCCCCTCTCCTCACCCGCGTCAGGCGGACGAGGATATGTTCTCCGCATCCGTACCGGCCCTGCTGCTGGCCACAACCAGCCTCACCCCGGCATTTTCGAGCATCGCGGCATGCCTGTCCTCGATGCCCGAATCCGTAATGACAGTGGCGATCCGCTTCAGCCCGCAAAGAATGAGGCTCGATCGCTTGTGAAATTTCGACGAGTCGACCAGCACGACGAGTTCGTCCGCCTGATCGATCAGTTTCTGTTCCGCTTGGATCAGAAGCGGGTCCGCTTCCATCAGGCCGAGCGGCCCCAGTCCTTGAGCCCCCATGAACATGCGGCGCGCATAGAAATTGCGCGTCACGTCGTTGTCGAAGGGGCTTAAGATGATGTTCTGCTCGCGGTAGATCGTGCCGCCGGACAGCATCACCGTGTTCTTTGAGTGCTTTAAAAGGTGCTCGGCGATCGGGAAGGAATTGGTGAACACCTGCATGCGGCGATTGCTGAGAAAATGCACCATCTGGAAGGTGGTGGTGCCGCCATTGATGATGATCGGCTCGCCATCCTCGCAGAGCGCCACCGCCTCCTTGGCGATCGCCTGCTTCTCGCGGGCGTGCAGGCCTTCGTTGACCTTGAACGGCCGACCGGCAAGGCCGACGAATTGCGGCGGGTTGATTGCCTCGGCGCCGCCGCGCACACGGCGCAGCTTCTTCTGCACGTGGAGTGCCGCGATATCGCGCCGGATCGTCGCCTCGGAACTGTCGGTCAGATCGACCAACTCCTGGACGGTGACGACGGGTTTTTCCTGAACCGCCGACAGAATGATCCGATGTCTTTCTTTCTCGTGCATGCGTTCCTCCGATGGCGTTCATGCTTCCATCACGATCGACCATTGTCAATCACAATCAATCATATTTTTTCATTGTGCAGCGCAATATGCGCGAACTTGATCGTTTTTGATTGACTTTAACGCTCAAGTCCTATGATCTGATGCCAACCATATCTCCGTGCGGACGCCAAGCCGCACGACATCAGACCGGGAGGAATTCGAGATGCTCGACAAGCAGCAGGGCGCACGACTTGCAAACCTTTGGGACGAGGCGAAGGCTGCCGGTATGAGCGAATCCGAGCGGCTGCTCTATCGCTCGAACCTGCTTGGCTCCGACAAGCGCATCACCAATTATGGCGGCGGCAACACCTCGGCTAAGGTGATGGAAAAGGATCCGCTTGGCGGCGGCACTGTCGAGGTTCTCTGGGTCAAGGGCTCCGGCGGCGACGTCGGCACGATCAAGCTCGACGGCTTCGCGACGCTCTACATGGACAAGCTCAATGCGCTGAAGACGATCTATCGCGGCGTTGATTTCGAAGACGAGATGGTCGGCTACCTGCCGCATTGCACCTTCAATCTCAATCCGCGCGCCGCCTCGATCGACACGCCGCTGCATGCCTACGTGCCGAAGAAGCACGTCGACCACATGCATCCCGACGCGATCATCGCGATTGCCGCCGCCAACAACAGCCGCGAGCTGACGGCAAAAATCTTCGGCGACGACATCGGCTGGCTGCCGTGGAAGCGCCCCGGCTATGAGCTCGGTCTGTGGCTGGAAAAATTCTGCCTGGAAAACCCGAGTGCCCGTGGCGTCGTGCTCGAAAGCCACGGCCTCTTCACCTGGGGCGACACGGCGAAAGAGGCCTATGAGACGACGATCGAGATCATCAACAAGGCGATCGCCTGGTTCGAGGTCGAGAACACTAAGCCTGCCTTCGGGGGCGCAGTAACAGCGACGCTCGACGCTACTGCCCGCGCCGATGTCGCCCGCAAGCTGATGCCGGTCATCCGCGGCCTGATCAGCGCCGACGAGAAGAAGGTCGGCCATTTCGACGGCAGCCAGGCCGTGCTCGACTTCGTCACATCGAAGGACCTGAAGCCGCTGGCGGCGCTCGGCACGAGCTGCCCCGACCACTTCCTGCGCACCAAGATCCGACCGCTGGTGATCGAATTCGATCCGGCCAAGCCGGATATCGACGGGACGCTCGCTGCGCTTCCCGAGGCAATCGCCGCCTATCGCGCCGACTATGCGGCCTACTACGAGCGCTGCAAACGCGTAGACAGCCCGGCTATGCGCGATCCCAATGCGGTCGTCTATCTCGTGCCGGGCGTCGGCATGATCACATTCGCCAAGGACAAGGCGACCGCCCGCATCTCCGGCGAGTTCTATGTCAACGCCATCAACGTCATGCGCGGCGCTTCCGGTGTCTCCACCTATGTCGGCCTGCCGGAACAGGAAGCCTTCGACATCGAATACTGGCTGCTGGAGGAAGCGAAGCTGCAGCGCATGCCGAAGCCGAAGAGCCTTGTCGGCCGCATCGCGCTCGTCACCGGCGGTGCCGGCGGCATCGGCAAGGCGACGGCCAACCGGCTGATGCAGGAAGGCGCGTGCGTGGTGCTGGCCGATATCGACGAGACGGCGCTCGCCGCTGCCGAGAGCGATCTTTCGGCACGCTACGGCAAGGATGTCGTCCGCTCCGTCACCATGAATGTCACCAGCGAGGCGGCCGTCGAAGGCGGCTTCGCTGATGCGCTGCTGGCCTTTGGCGGCCTCGATATTCTCGTTTCCAATGCGGGTCTTGCCTCGTCCGCTGCGATCGAGGACACGACGCTTTCGCTCTGGAACAAGAACATCGAGATCCTCACGACCGGTTACTTCCTCGTCTCGCGCGAAGCCTTCCGCATCTTCCGCCAGCAGAAAGCCGGCGGCAATATCGTCTTCGTCGCCTCCAAGAACGGGCTTGCCGCCTCCCCCGGCGCCTCGGCCTATTGCACCGCCAAGGCGGCCGAGATCCATCTCGCCCGTTGCCTGGCACTTGAGGGCGCATCGGCGCAGATCCGCGTCAACGTCGTCAACCCGGACGCGGTGCTGCGCGGCTCGAAGATCTGGACTGGCGAGTGGAAGGAGCAGCGCGCCGCCGCCTACAAGATGGATGTCGACGACCTCGAGGCGCATTATCGCGAGCGCTCGATGCTGAAGCTCAGCGTCTTCCCGGAGGACATCGCCGAGGCGATCTACTTCCTCGCCTCCGACATGTCGGCGAAATCCACCGGCAACATCATCAATGTCGACGCGGGCAACGCCCAGTCCTTCACCCGCTGATCGAGGAGGTTTCCATGACGACGACGATGATCAGCCCGGCAACGGTCGAGGCCGAGAACGAAAGCCGTCTCACGGCGCTTCGCCGGGATTATGACAGCCTCGGCGAGCGGCTCGACCGCCGCGGTATCGCGATCGACGAGATCAAGCGCAAGGTCGCCGCCTATGGCGTCGCCGTCCCCTCCTGGGGTGTCGGCACCGGCGGCACGCGCTTTGCCCGCTTCCCCGGCAAGGGCGAGCCACGCAACATCTTCGACAAGCTCGAGGATTGTGCGGTCATCCATGAGTTGACCAGGGCGACGCCGACCGTCTCGCTGCACATTCCCTGGGACAATGTGAGCGACATTCCCGAACTGAAGCAGAAGGGCACGTCGCTCGGCCTCGGCTTCGACGCGATGAACTCCAACACCTTCTCCGACACACCGGGCCAGGAGCACTCCTACAAGTTCGGCTCGCTGTCGCATGTCGATGCCGCAACCCGCCGCCAGGCGGTGGAGCACAATCTCGAATGCATCGAGATCGGCCGGCAACTCGGCTCCAAGGCGCTAACGGTGTGGGTCGGCGACGGCTCCAACTTCCCCGGCCAGAGCAACTTCACCCGCGCCTTCGAGCGTTATCTCGACGCGATGAAATCGGTCTATGCGGCGCTGCCTGAGGATTGGCGGGTCTTTACCGAGCACAAGATGTTCGAGCCGGCCTTCTATTCGACCGTCGTTCAGGACTGGGGCACAAACTATCTGATCGCGCAGGAGCTCGGCCCCAAGGCCTTCTGCCTCGTCGATCTCGGTCACCATGCGCCGAACGTCAATATCGAAATGATCGTCGCCCGCCTCATCCAATTCGGCAAGCTCGGCGGTTTCCACTTCAACGATTCGAAGTACGGCGATGACGATCTCGACACGGGCGTGATCGACCCCTATCGGCTGTTCCTCGTGTTCAACGAGCTGGTGGATGCGGAAACGCGCGGCGCCAAGGGATTCAAGCCGGCGCATATGCTCGACCAGAGCCACAACGTCACCGATCCGATCGAGAGCCTGATGACGAGCGCGACCGAGGTTTGCCGGGCCTATGCCCAGGCGCTGATCGTCGATCGCAAGGTGCTTGAAGGCTGCCAGGAAGACAACGACGCGCTGATGGCGAGCGAGACGCTGAAGACCGCCTTCCGCACTGATATCGAGCCGATCCTTGCGATGGCGCGACTTGAGAGCGGCGGAGCGGTGGCGCCGGTCGCGACCTATCGGAAAAGTGGATATCGCGCGAAGGTCGCCGCCGAACGCCCGGCCGTTGCCGGCGGCGGAGGCGGCATCGTCTGATACCGATCGAGCAGCGCCGTGCCCTCGTCTTGGGGGTCCGGCGCGCGCCGGCGATCATTCAAATCTCAAAAAATCGCTGCGCGATGAAATTGCCCTCTATCTGATTTCGATTCCTGATCTATCTTTCCAATCGAGATCCAATGGAAAGGGGACCATTCATGGGTATTGAAAGCATTCTCGTCTTCCTGATCGTCGGCGCGGTCGCCGGCTGGCTCGCCGGCCTCATCGTCAAGGGTGGCGGATTCGGCCTTATCGGCAACATGGTCGTCGGCATCATCGGCGCCTTCATCGCCGGCTTCCTCTTCCCGGCGATCGGCATCAGCCTCGGCAGCGGTATTCTCTCGGCAATCCTGCACGCGACAATCGGTGCGGTGATCCTTCTGGTGCTGATCCGCATCGTCAAGCAGGCCTGAGCCCACACCATTCGGCGGCAGCCGCCTTCGCGCATGGAACGGCCCTCGGCCGTTCCATCTGGACGCGCGAACAGGGCTGTAGCACTGTGATCTGCTGGACGGGTCACCGGACGGAACATCGCACTTGCCAGACGGAGGCACGCATGAACGCGCTTTACACCGACAAGATCGAGACGGCGCTCAGGTCTTTCATCGCCGATCACCCGGGAACGCTGTCACGGGATCAGGCGATCGCCACGATCCTCGAGAACTGGTTCACCAGCCATGGCTATCTGCCGCCTGGGCAAGAAGGCCGACGCCCCGAAGACCTTGACGCTTCCAACGACGACTGAGAGATTTGCCCGCGCGAAGCCGAACGCCGTGGCGGTTGTTCGTAGCGCGGCTGATCGCCATCGCTCTTCAATAACGTGAATCCTTCGCCATGAGCCTGACTTCCGTCAAAGACTTCTTTTCCCAGCACGCCCCAGATATCGATGTCATCGAGCTTCAACAGAGCACCGCCACGGTTGCGCTCGCGGCCGAGGGCCACGGCGTCGAGCCGGCGCAGATCGCCAAGACACTGGCGCTTCGGGTTGGCGACGATGTGATCCTCATCGTCACGCGCGGCGACGCCCGCCTCGACAACAAAAAGTACAAGGCCCGCTTCGGCACCAAGGCCCGCATGCTCGGCTTCGACGAGGTGGAGGCGGAGACCGGGCACCCGGTCGGCGGCGTCTGCCCCTTCGGTCTTGCCAAGCCGCACAGCATCTATTGCGACTTGTCGCTCAAGGCCTACGACATCGTCGTGCCGGCCGCCGGTGCCACCAATGCGGCGGTGCACATCAGTCCCGCCCGCATCGTCGAACTGACCGGGGCCGAATGGATCGACGTGTCGGAAACGTAGTTCAACGTTTCGGAAACGTGACCTGCCTTGGAATGGCCACAAAGCTTAACTGAAACCGCAGGCGCGTCCCGGAGTGATTTGCCGGGTCCGGTTCTTTTTCATCGCAGGAGTCCGTCGAGCATGAAGACAATCGCGTACCCGCTCATCTTCGCCGCCACATGTTCCCCGGCGCTGGCGATGGATCAGTCCCTGGTGCGCCAGTTCGAAAAGCTCGACCCGCAGACCCGGCTCGAACAGCGGTGCGATACCGAGGCGATGGAGCGCATCAACGCCGACAAGTCGACCTTCAAGCCGGACAAGGTGATCGCCTACACCTTCGCCGAGCCGGTCGTGAAGGAAGACAAGATGAAGGCGCTGGGCGCCGTGTTCCGCAGCAAGGGGGAATGGTACAAGCTGAAGTTCAAGTGCCGCACCGACGCGGAGCACCTGGATGTCCTGTCTTTCGAATACAAGATCGGCGAGCTTGTGCCGCACGAGAGCTGGGACGAGTTCTACCTCTACCCCTGACGGGCGCGCCGCCCGAACCTTTGACCGTCGTTAGAGCACAGCCATTAGAAACAGCAGCGAGCCGAGCGAAAGCGCGGCCATGATGCTCATCAGCATCTTCATCATATGGGCTGCCATTTCGTACATCCTTGTCTCTGCTCCCTTAGGAATGAACGAATGCGTCTGCTTTCGGGCATGTGGCTCGATGAAGACCGGGTTCGAGCGCCATTGTTACAACCATCGAGATTGCGCAAGCATGGTTAACAAATCGCTAACGGGGGTCCTGCTCACCCTCTGCACAGCTGCCGCCTGAACGGCCTTTATTCAAGACAAGGCTCACGCAAGATCGAAGCGGAATAACGGAGCGTAGGATCGGCCTTCTCTGCGCGCTGCCCCTTGCGCCCTGAGGCGCCCGATCCCTGCCGTTGCATCGCCAGCCACCGCTGTTCTCGTGCCGGCGTGCAAGCAAACGAGACGCGACCGGCGGTCTGCGGAAGGCCCGCTGTCGCATGTGACTGACAATGGAGAGGCGAGTGAGCCAGGTTAAGCTGAGCATCTGCATTCCCACCTATAACCGCGCGCCCTTCCTCGAAAAGGCGCTCGGCTACTTCGTCGAACTCTACCAGTTCTCCTTCAAGTACGAGATCATCATTTCCGACAACGCCTCGACCGACGGCACCCGGGAGATCGTCGATCGCTTTGTCGCCAAGGGGTTGCCGATCCGCTATTTCCGCCAGTCGGAGAATTTCGGCGCGATTCCCAACGTCATCAGCGCCGTCAGCCGCGCGGTCGGCGAATACACGCTCTACCTCGCCGATGACGACGTGCTCATCAACGATGGCTTGCGCGAGGCAATCCGCTATCTGGATCTCAATCCGGAAGTGACGGTGTGCTTTGCGCCCTGGTACACACACGACGAGATCGACGAACGTGACAGTGCGCCGTTCTTCTCGGTCGATAAGGATACCAAGTTCAAGAAACGGGACTTCGAGCCGGTTTTCGATTTTCTCGTCGACCGACATGTCTTTCCCGAGATCGGCATTTACCGGACCTCGGCCCTGCGCTCCGCCTGGGCGCCCCGGCACTTCGCCTATTGGGCCTTCGCCTATCTCGCACATTTTCTGGAACTGGGCGCCGTCACCTTCCTGAAGAAGCCTTTCTATCGCCAGGTGATACGCTCGAAGATCGTCCGCGATCGGCCGCAGGCCGGCCACGCCGAGACGCTGACGGCATGGGATACGTACCGGGGCGGTCTTGAGTACTTCCTCTACAGCGGCGCCAAGCGCGGTGCCGTCAAGCTGACCGCCGATCGGCGCACCTATTTCGATGCCCAGATCAGGGACTTCACCATGATCCGCATGAGCGTTGCCTTGCGCATGTGGATGATGAAGAAGGACTACGTTCGCGCCTATGAACTCTATACGCGGCTGATGCTGGGCGGCTTCGAGCACCATCCCGATGTGCAGCAGGCACGGGGGTCGCTGCCCCTCATGGTCGCGCTTCAGACAGTCACCTGGCACACAAACGCGATCGCAGAAATCGATCGGCTTGTTCTTCACGGCGTGGACGACCACCGCGCGATCGAGGAACTGTTGCGCGAGCTGGGCCTTCGTTCCGAAATCGCTGTCGTGCCGCCAACGACACAATTGACAGCGGACGAGGTTGCCCGCACCGCCGTGTTCATTACCGCCGATAGTGACCGCAAGCAGTATCTGCGCAACGGCCATCCGCCGAACATGGTGGTCAGCGAAGGCGATATTCTCAGTCATGTTCTGATCTGAAACGGAAGGGCGCCATGGCGCCCTTCCTTGTTTTTCGCGATGTCACTCACGCCTGAGAGGCGGACCTGTGGCCGATAGCCGACGGCGTCCCGGCCGATCGACGTCCTCTCACGTGCTTTTCCTACTTGCGCATGACGCCCTTGTAGTAGGAACCATTTCTCGGCGGCGGGCGGTTTACGGTCTTTCCGGGCGGGTTGTACTTCTCGCTCCCGTGGCCTTCATTGACCGCCGTTGGTGAAACGCCCTTGTAGTAGCTGCCTCCTGCGAACGCAGGAGCGGACACACCCGCAGCGATCGTGGCCGCGACGAGCGTTGCTAGAGAGAGCCTGGAAAATTTACGCATTTCTGATCCTCGGTTGACCCTGCCACGACCCTGTTTTTGTTGTGGTTTCGTGGCATCGATTACGCGACGAAGACGTTCGCCGCTCAGGTCCTCCCGGGCGTGAGAATATGCGGAAGCTGCGACGAACATGTAACGCAGGTGACAGCCGTCGATTCCCACCTTCGCTAAAAGGGAGGATCGATGCCTGATCAGCGACGTGCTGGAACCCTCTCGGCTGCGATGCTTTCGTCATCGCTTCGCGACGACGCGATCGCTCAGCGGAAAAGCTGCAGGATGTTCTGCGCATTGGAGTTGGCTATCTGCAAAGCCTGGATGCCAAGCTGTTCCCGCGTCTGCAATGCCTTCAGCCGCGTCGACGTCTCGTTCATATCGGCATCCAGCAAACGTCCGCCCCCCTTTTCGATGGTGGCCATCAGCGTCTGACCAAAGGTCGTCTGCATGTCGATGCGCGTCAGCAGCGAGCCCAACGCGGCCGCTCCGTCAATCGTCTTCTGCAACACGACTTCAATGTACTGAATGTAGGAATCGAGCGACTGCGGGTTCGCGGCGACATCGATATCCAGGAAGTTGCGCCGCCGGCAGCGATCCGCTTTCGCGAGATGCTGGTGCAGGAGTGGACGACATATTGAGGGCAAACGAGTGACGCAACGCTCAGTAAACGCCGAACGTGGCTTTCAAGCTTTTCGAGACCAAACATTCAAGGAGATGAATGGTGCCCGGAGGCGGATTTGAACCACCGACACGCGGATTTTCAATCCGCTGCTCTACCAACTGAGCTATCCGGGCATCCTGCCGTTTCGGGCAGCGGTTCCTTGCGGAACCCTCGGGGCGCTTGTGTTTGCCCCGGAAGCGAGCGGGGTTATAGCATCTTGTTCGGCGGTGTCCAGCGCCAAATGAAAGTTTTTTGACCGAAATCCTGTGGACAGTCAAAAAAACCGAAAAAGCAAAGAGTTTCAGAGAGATCGCATTCGCTTCCCCCGTACTCTCCGAGACAGAAGTGGTCCTCGGAGACCGAAAATGGCGGCCGCATTCACCTGCTGGCGCGCAGGACCATCCAGGCGTCGTTCACGATAAAGAGGAGCGTTGAGGGAAAGGCCGGACCCACGCGCCCGACCGCAGCGGTACGCCTTAGCGATCGTCGTCGTCGGCCTTCGTTTCGTCGTCGGCAACCGGAATGGCATAGGAGCCGGAGAGCCAGCGATTGAGGTCGACATTGCGGCAGCGGTCGGAGCAGAAGGGATAGTGCTCCCGATGCGACGGCCGTCCGCATTCCGGGCAGGGTCGAGGCGCCCGCAGGGGCGCGACGTTCGAACCGCTCTTCTTCGTTTCGTCGTTATTTGTCTCGTCTGGCACCGGCTTCAGCCTTCCAGCCAACGATTGTGCACATCATAGCCTTCGCCGACAAGCAGGCTGACGGTTTCGTAGAGCGGCAGGCCGACGACGTTGCTGTAGGAGCCGACGAGTTTCACCACGAAGCTGCCGGCAATGCCCTGGATGCCGTAGCCGCCCGCCTTGCCGCGCCATTGGCCCGAGGCGAGATAGCTTTCGATATCGAAACCGGACAGGCGCTTGAAGCGCACCTTGGTGTCGACGACCTTCTGCCTGAGCGTCTTGTCCGGGGTGATCAGGCACACGCCGGTATAGACGCGATGGCTGCGGCCGGAGAGAAGGTGCAGTGCGCTGGTGGCTTCGCTGACCAGTTCCGGCTTCGGCAGGATGCGCCGGCCGACGCAGACGACCGTATCGGCCGCCAGAATATAGCTTCCGTCCCAGCCGGGCTCGCCCTTGATCGCCGCAAGTGCTGCGCGCGCCTTTTCAGCCGACAGACGCCTTGCGAGCGAACGCGGGTGTTCGGCACGCTTCGGCGTCTCGTCGAGATCCATCGGCATCAGGCGCGCGGGCTCGATGCCCGCCTGCGCCAGAAGTTCGACGCGACGCGGCGAGCCGGACGCCAGTATCAGTTTCTTGGCCACTGTCATCGGAACGAGCCGTCACTCCAGAGCAATTCCAGCAAAATGCGGGTGAAGCGGTTTTGCGTCTGGAATTGCAATCCAACCAAAGGTTAGAGCGTTTTCGCGATTCGAAGAAGAAGCGGAAATGCTCCAGGAATTGCGTAGAGCCGGAGCGGCTTACTTGAAGCGGTAGGTGATACGGCCCTTGGTAAGGTCGTACGGGGTCATCTCGACGAGAACCTTGTCGCCGGCAAGCACGCGGATGCGGTTCTTGCGCATGCGGCCCGCCGTGTGGGCGATGATCTCATGCTCGTTTTCGAGCTTCACGCGGAAGGTCGCATTCGGAAGCAATTCGGTGACCACGCCCGGAAATTCAAGGACTTCTTCTTTCGCCATGTAGGACTGTTCTTTCTATCTTTGTTTAGGGATACGTCAGGTATCCCGAAAAATTCGCCGGAAACTACACAATCAACGAGGATTTGTGAACCGTCTAACACCGGCTTTTGCGCTTTTGTGACGGCTACGGCGCCGCGCGTCCTATCAGAGGCGCAGAGGTCGCTATAGCACTTTGAACTGCTACGTGTCTTTAGCCTTAAATCGGATGGGATCTAAGAAGACATGGAAAAGAACTGTCGTCGGAAACCGCACTCGGATTTCCGGGAAGCTCTCAAGTTTTCTCTCGTCTGTGCGAGCCGACCAACCGATGATTGATCAGCGTCGACAGGTGATCGCGCACGGCGCGATACGCATCGACGATCTGCTCGCGGGTGCCGGCTGCCACCGTCGGGTCCGGCGTTGGCCAATAGACCACGTCGACGGCCATCGAGCGAGTCAATTCCAGCGCCTTGTGATGCGCCTCCGGCGCCAGCGTCACGATGAGGTCGAAGTAGTCGTCCTCGAGTTCATCCAGCGTGTGGGGCTGGTGGCGGCCGAGGCTCAAGCCCACCTCGGCCATGACCACGTCGACAAACGGATCGCGTTCGCCATGCCGGACGCCGGCCGAGGCAACATACGTTCCCGCTGGCAGCGCCGCCTTGGCGAGCGCTTCGGCCATCGGCGAGCGGATGGCATTCATGCCGCACATGAAGAGGACCGAGCGGGGCGCTTTCAACTGCGGTGCCTCGGTTGCCGTCATGCCGGTTCGCGCCTCTACCCGCGCCAATAGAGCACGCAGACGAGCGTGAACAGCCGGCGGGCCGTATCGAAATCCAGCCGGATCTTGCCGGACAGGCGATCCATCAGGGTCTGCGAGCCCTCGTTGTGAATGCCGCGGCGCCCCATGTCGATCGCCTCGATCTGGCTCGGTGTCGCCGAGCGGATCGCCTCGTAGTAGCTCTCGCAGATCATGAAGTAGTCCTTCACGATCCGGCGAAACGGCGTCAGCGACAGGATGTGGGTGGCGACATCGCCGCCCTTTTCGGTCGAGATCGAAAAGACCAGCTTCGCATCGACGAGCGAGAGATTGAGCTTGTAGGGGCCACAGGGATGGCCGACCGGTTCGAACAGGTTTTCTTCGAGCAGGTCGAAGATAGCAACCGCGCGCTCATGCTCCACGTCGGGCGTCGAGCGGCCGATGGTCTCGTCCAGAACGACATCGCAGAGGCGCAGATTGCGGTCCGCCTTCATCCAGCATCCCCGAGATTGAGGCGAATAGCGACGGAACGCGCATGGGCCTCCAGCCCCTCGGACTTTGCCAGCACGATCGCCGCCGGTCCGAGGATCCGCAACTGCTCCGGATCGAGCCGAAGGATCGACGTGCGCTTCATATAATCGAGCACGCCGAGGCCGGACGAGAAGCGCGCCGAGCGCGCGGTCGGCAGAACGTGGTTGGAGCCGCCGACATAATCACCGATGACTTCGGGCGTGTGCCGCCCGACGAAGATCGCGCCGGCATTGCGGATCTTCTCGACCATCGGCTCGGGATTGGCGAGCGCCAGCTCAAGATGTTCCGCTGCAATACGGTTGGCGAGCGGCACGGCCTTTTCGAGATCGGGCACGAGAATGACGGCGCCGAAATCGCGCCAGCTTGCCGAGGCCGTTTCGGCCCGCGGCAGCGTCTTCAATTGCCGCTCGACCGCGTCCTCGACCGCCTGGCCGAAGGCCGGATCGTCGGTGATCAGGATCGACTGGGCGCCGACGTCGTGCTCGGCCTGGGCCAGGAGATCGGCGGCGATCCAGTCCGGATCGTTGTGCTTGTCGGCGATGACAAGCACTTCCGAGGGACCGGCGATCATGTCGATGCCGACGGTACCGAAGACCTGGCGCTTGGCGGCGGCAACATAGGCATTGCCCGGGCCGACAATCTTGGCGACGGGGGCGATCGTCTCGGTGCCATAGGCAAGCGCCGCAACGGCCTGCGCGCCGCCGACGCGGTAGATCTCCTCGACGCCCGCAAGCCTTGCTGCTGCAAGCACCGCCGGATTGATCTCACCGCCGCTTGCCGGCACCACCATAACGATGCGGGGAACGCCCGCCACCTTCGCCGGCAGCGCATTCATCAGCACCGAGCTCGGATAGCTCGCCGTGCCACCGGGCACATAGAGGCCGACGGCATCGACTGCCGTCCAGCGCGAACCGAGGCCGACGCCCATCGTGTCTTCGTAGATATCGTCCTTCGGCCGCTGGCGCGCGTGGTGCGCCTCGATGCGGGTGGCAGCGACCTTGAGCGCGCCCAGCACTTCCGGCTCGACCGCCTGGATCGCCGCATCGATCTCGGCCGCGCTGACGGCCATCGGCGTCACGGAGAAATCGACGCCATCGAAGCGCTTGGAATATTCGGCGAGTGCCTGATCGCCCCGGGCGCGCACGTCGTCGATGATCGCCTTGACCACCGCATTGACGTCTTCGGACACCTCACGCTTGGTCGTCAGGAATGACGCGAACTTTTGTTCGAAGTCACCGTCGAGAAAATTGAGCCTGATTGCCAAAGGGGACGTCCTTGTATGCCAGTGTCGTTCGGGTCGAGCGGCTCAAGCGCCTTCGGGATGCTTGGGCTTGAAAGCGGTTTCCCACGCCCCGCCGGTATCCGCAAGCTGCGTTTCGATGCATTCGACGTCAAGCGCGATCGAGGCATCGCCGGCTAGAACCAGTTCGAGCGTGCCTTCCGGCCCCTCGCCGCGCACCGTGAACTTGAGCGTCAGCAGGTCAAGTACCGCTTCATCGTCGCGGCGGTCAAAGCCGACCGAGCGGACCGCATTCACCCGCTTGAACAGCAGCAGCGCGCGACGACGCTCGAAGGAGCAGCGCTTGCCGTCGGCCGTCTCCCAGACGAAGCGATTGACGACAAGCGAAAATAGCTTGCGGCGGGCGTCATATTCCAGCCCCGATACCTTGAACACGGCATCCTGGACATGGGCGGAGACGACAGCGAGATCTTCCTCGTCGAGCGCCAGCAGCTTCAGACCATTCATACCGTCCATTCCTTTCGTTTCGCCGCACATTTTCCGTGCCACAATTGAAATGGACATAGGATGTTGCGCCTGAAACCGCAACGGTATCAGGCGCAACCGATCAAATCAGTCGCTGACACGCTCGACATGCGCGCCGCAACGGGTGAGCTTCTCTTCCAGCCGCTCGAAGCCGCGGTCGAGGTGATAGACGCGCGAGACCATGGTTTCGCCTTCGGCTGCAAGGCCGGCGATGACGAGCGAGACCGACGCACGAAGGTCGGTTGCCATGACAGGCGCGCCCTTCAGCCGGCTAACGCCCTCGATCTTGGCCGTCTGGCCGGAGAGCGAGATCTTGGCCCCGAGGCGGGCGAGCTCCTGCACATGCATGAAACGGTTCTCGAAGATCGTCTCGGTGATGTGCGAGGTGCCGTTCGCCCTGGTCATCAGCCCCATGAACTGCGCCTGCAGGTCGGTCGGGAAGCCCGGGAAAGGATCGGTGACGATATCGACCGGCTTGATGCCGGCACCGTTGCGCACGACGCGGATGCCGCTGTTGGTCTCGGTGATCTCGGCGCCGGCGCGGCGGATCGCTTCCAGCGCCGTGTCGAGCAGCGCCATGTTCGTGTCTTCAAGGATGACGTCGCCGCCGGTCATGGCAACCGCCATGGCATAGGTGCCGGTCTCGATCCGGTCCGGCAACACGCGGTGACGGGCGCCGGAGAGCGAACGTACGCCTTCGATCGTGATCGTCGGGGTGCCCTGGCCGGTGATCTTGGCGCCCATGGCATTGAGGCAGTTGGCGAGGTCGACGACTTCGGGCTCGCGCGCGGCGTTGCCCAGCACCGTGGTGCCGTTTGCAAGCGTCGCGGCCATCATCAGGACGTGGGTGGCGCCGACGGACACCTTCGGGAAAGTGTAGCGTGCGCCGACCAGGCCGCCTTCCGGCGCCGTCGCGTTGACGTAGCCGCCGTCGATCTCGATATTGGCGCTGAGTGCCTGAAGGCCTTCGATGAAGAGATCGACCGGGCGCGTGCCGATGGCGCAGCCGCCGGGCAGCGATACGCGGGCCTTGCCTTCACGGGCGAGCAGCGGGCCGATCACCCAGAAGCTTGCGCGCATCTTCGACACCAGCTCGTAAGGCGCGGTCGTATCGACGATGTTGCGGCAGGTGAAATGGATGGTGCGGGCGTAGCTCTCGCCCTGGCGCTCGCGGCGACCATTGACGGAGATGTCGACGCCGTGGTTGCCGAGGATGCGGATCAGCTGCTCGACGTCGGCCAGATGCGGCACGTTTTCGAGCGTCAACGTGTCGTCGGTCAGAAGCGACGCGATCATCAGCGGCAGGGCCGCGTTCTTGGCGCCGGAAATCGGGATGACGCCGTTAAGCTTGTTGCCGCCTACAATCCTGATGCGATCCATGAGGCCTCTCGAACGGGCTTGGCCCGCCTTTCCAAATATTTTCTATGTTGTCTGAAGGCGCCTCTTTAGTGGAGACGCCGCGAAATTAGAAGTGCCTTGAACGCCGCGCGCCCATTCGGACGCGAAAGGTCGCCATATCGGTTAAGTCGCTGCCCTGGATCGACCCGACCAAGGGCATTTATGCAATTGGACGCCAGACGGCTGAGCCGCCGGCAAACGGGAAGGAGCCGGCGAACGCCGCCCCTGCCCCGTACTAATCTTGGGATTCGTCCGTTTTTGCGGCAGGAAGGCCGCTGACCTCATCGGCTGCACCGGAACGGCGCGCCCGCGCCTGCTGCTTGCGGCGCTGAAGATTGTCGCGCAAGTTCCTGGCAAGACGCGCCTTTTTCAGGTCCGACTCGGTCGTATCCTTCTTCTTCTCCCGGCGCACCTTGCCCTCGGTCCGCTGCTCTTCCGGCACGGGCTCGGTTTTCTTGCCGTCGCTGTCGTTTGTTTGCATAGTCCTGCATTAGCGCAAAACCAGGGTCTTCGGAAGCACCGGCGAACTTTCTCACAGGTCTTCACGAAAAACTTCGAAATGCGACTTGCACTCCCCGCTCAGCTATGGCAATAGCCCCCTCGCTTGATGCGGCTTGTCAACGAACCGGCCGCCAGATGCTGCTATAGCTCAGGGGTAGAGCACTCCCTTGGTAAGGGAGAGGCCGAGAGTTCAAATCTCTCTAGCAGCACCAGTTTTCCTCATGCGAAATCAATCAGATATCTCCGTTGGGACGCCGCGACTATCCTGGCTTGTCCTGCGTAAACGGCGACACCTGCACTGCCGTTCTGTTCGGGCAACCATCCAAGGCGTCCGCAAAAGTCCGACCTCCCGCTCCCGAATTTTCCTTCGGGAGCAATTATCGTGTTCGGCCAATTGCGATATCCTTCGATTCGGGCGCGCCCACGCCTCCCCCCTCCGCTCGGGAAAGTAGATTTCATACGGGGCACTCTCGCCATCGAACCGACTGTTCGAGCACCAAGCATCGGGAACGTATTCCCCGATGCCGCGTTACCGTTTCAAAGGCAGTAACGCGGAGGCTTGCATATGAAAGGTATCGTTCTCTGGCTCATGGGCGTGCCGCTCATCGTCATCATCCTTCTCTATATGTTCGTGTTCTAGAGAGGTGAAATGCAACGGCAGGTTGGCGCCTTAACGCAACCTTAAGATTCCACTGCCAGATTTGACATTGCGATGATGGACAGTCGCAACATCTTTGATCCCCTTTTGAAACCGGCTTCTGCCGGTTTCTTTTTTTGAAGTGGTGGAAAGCCGCTCCATACTTTTCCTGGAATAGCTTGGCGGCTAAACCTTGACCGCCTGCTCGACGAAGTCCTGTGAGCCGAAGAACTTGAGGTAGCGCTCGACCTCCGCCGGATCGCCGGTCGCCTTGCGTGGATTATCGGAGAGTTTCACCGCCGGGCGGCCATCGGCTTCGCTGACCTTGCAGACGATCGAGATCGGGTTGAGGCCGCTGATTTCCGTCGGGGCGCAATCGGCAAAATCGTTGGTAAGGTTGGTGCCCCAGCCGAAGCTCATGCGCACGCGTCCCTCGAAATGGCGATAGGTCTCGATGATCGTGTCGACGTCGAGGCCATCGGAGAAGATCAGCAGCTTCTCCCGCGGGTCCTTGCCCATCTTCTTCCACCAAGCGAGGATCTTCTCGCCACCTTCGATCGGCGGCGCACTATCCGGCCGGAAGCCCGTCCAGTCCGCGACCCATTTGGGTGCATCGCGAAGGAACGCCGCCGTTCCAAACGCATCCGGCAGCACGATCAACAGGTTGCCGCCATAGAGCTGGTTCCAGTCCTGCAACACCTTGTAGGGGGCGGCGGCCAGTTCCTTGTCGTTGCGGGCAAGCGCCGCGGCCACCATCGGAAGCTCATGCGCGTTGGTGCCGAGCGCTTCCAGATCCGTATCCATGGCAAGCAGCACGTTGCTGGAGCCCGAGAAGGAACTTCCGATCCCTTCCTTCAGCGCCTCCACGCACCAGCGTTGCCAGAGGAAGCTGTGTCGGCGCCGCGTACCGAAATCCGAAATCCTGAGGTTCGGATACTGCCGCAGGCGCTCGACCTTGGACCACATCTTTGCCTTGGCGCGAGCATAGAGCACGTCGAGGGTAAAGGGGCCGAGGCCCTTCATCGCCGAGCGTGAACGCAACTCATTGATGATCGCGAGCGCCGGGATTTCCCACATGGTGGTTTCCGCCCAGCGGCCACGGAAGGTCAATTCGAACTGACCGCCGCTGCGTTTCAACTCATAGTCCGGCAGGCGGAACTTGGCGAGCCAGGCAAGAAATTCCGGCGAGAAGATCTGCTTGCGACCGTAAAACGTGTTACCGGCGAGCCAGATCATCTCCTTCTTGGAGAAGCGCAGCTCGCGCGCATGATCAAGCTGATCGCGCAGTTCCTGCTCGTCGATCTCGTCGGCAAGCCGTACCGTCTTCGTGCGATTGATCAGCGAGAAGGCCGCATCGACATCCGGATAGAGCTGCCAGATCATCTGCAGCATCAAAAGCTTGTAGAAATCCGTGTCCAGCAGGCTGCGCACGATCGGGTCGAGCTTCCAGGCATGGTTATAGACACGCCTGGCGATATCGGTCTTCGTCATTGGTGAAATCTCTCCTTCCTCAGCGCGAGGGTCTCGAACTAGTTCAGCTCGACACCGGCATCGCGCATGCGCGTGACCATTGCCTGAAGCGAACCGTTGAGGTCGATGCCCCGACAGGCCTCGAGAATGACGGATGTCGAAAATCCCTGTGTAACCGCATCAAGCGCAGAAAAGGCGACGCAGAAATCAGTCGCCAACCCACACAGCGTCACCTTCTTGATGCCGCGGTCCCTGAGATAGCCGGTGAGACCCGTCGGTGTCCGGCGATCGTTTTCGAAGAAGGCAGAATAGCTGTCGATCTCGGGCCGGAAGCCCTTGCGGATCAGGAGTTCGGCCCGCGTCCACGCGAGCGCCGGATGGAAATCGGCACCGGCTGTTCCCTGGACGCAATGATCCGGCCAGAGCGTCTGGCCGCCATAGGGCATGGCGATCATCTCGAACGGGGTCTTGCCGGGATGGCTGGAGGCAAAGCTCGAATGGCCGGCGGGATGCCAGTCCTGCGTCAGCACCACGTGCTCGAAGCGGCCAATCAAGCCGTTGATCATCGGCACGATCTCATCACCGCCTGCAACCGCAAGCGCTCCGCCCGGGCAGAAATCGTTCTGCACGTCCACGACGATCAACGCTTTATCCGCCATAGTTCATTCCTGCCTGCCAACGTCCATCGATCACCAAAATCGATTTAAGTCCAAGATCAATCACAGAATTTGAGCGGCGACAAGCCGCTTCCACGTGCTTTGAAAATCAGGAGGATAGATAAGCAAAAGGCGCCGACCCTGCGGTCGACGCCCCCGAGAAAAGCTGTTTAACGTGATTAGTTGCCGTTGAGATTGTCGGCGATCGAGAAACCGGAATTGGCGATGCCGACCGGCTGGGCGATGAAGTTGAGGAACTTCGAGAAGTCGACCGAGGGGTGGCGCGAAGCATAGATGACGTCGCGGTTCTTGATCGGGAAGGTCTGGCCGACGATCAGGCTATCCGGCTTGCTCATGTCGAAGCGGTAGACGATCGGGTAGCGACCCGTGCTGTCGGTCTTCATGCCCTTGCGCAGCATCTCGTTGAAACGCTGCTGGCCAAGCAGGCTCATGACGACATCAGGCTCTTCGTAACGGAAGATGAAATAGCCCTTCATGTCGAGCGTGTAGTCCGAGCCGCCGCCGGCAAGGCCCATGGCTTCGAGCAGGTTCAGGTCATTGGCGCCGAATTCGACACGCTGGTTGGCCTTGACTGCGCCGAGGATCGTGAAGCGGCGCGGGTCGCGCGATACGAAGATCTGGTCACCCGGCTTGACGTGGATGTTTTCCGACGGATTTTCGATAATCGACTTCAGGAGGACCGTTCCGGTTTTCTTGCCGCGCACCAGCGTGACATAGGTCTCGTAGGGCTGCGCAACGGGGCCACCCGCCTTGGCGATGACCTCATTGATCGTCTCGTCGACGAGGCTGAGCGGCACGACCGACGACTTGCCGACTGCACCGGAAACCGTGACGTTGCGCGAGGCGGTGCTCATGCTGGTGACGATGACATCAGGCTCGACCGCCTTCTGCTTCAGCGCCTCCAGGATCTCCTGGCGCGCCTGCTCCAGCGTCAGGCCGGCAAAGTTGACCGGACCGACATAGGGGATCGCAGCCTTGCCATCAGGCTGAACGACGAGATCGATGCTCGTCTGCTTGGACTCTGCCGTCGAGAACAGCCCGTCGCTGCCGGCTTCGAAGATTGAGACCTTGAGCTGGTCGCCGACGCCGATCACGACTCGGCCGACGCCGCCGCCAATGCCGAAACGGCGGTTGAGCGTCGACGAGACATAGTCGGAAACGAGGCGCGCGGAGCGGCCATCCACATCGACAATATCAAAAACGGTGGCATTTTGCCGGCCGATCTCGGCGCCGGATTGACCGGCATCCTTGACGATCGCCCCAGCCAGCGGCCCCTCGCCCGGAACGGCCTGGCATCCCACGAGGGCGGTACAAAGCAGAAGGGCACTGACTCGTTTCAACTACGACACTCCAAATTCGACACAGCCATGATTTTACTCACAGTTCCGTGCCGCATTATCTCCCGACCGGGAATTCGCCGGTCTCTGAAAAGCACAATCGCCGTCCCACAACAAGTCATCCGAAGACCAAGACGGGCAAAATATTTGGAGCCGCGTCTTTCTGGTCATACCTTCTCTACCTTGAGTGTGGTTTATCGCCCTATCCGCCTTGGATTGGCGTTGACAGCGTGTATATCTTCAGTCTTTGGGGTTGAAAGCTAGGGACTTTAAGTTAAAAGCTGACTAATGAGGCGGAACGAATATAGCTGGGGATAGCCTGGCAGCATGACGATTGGCGATTGCATTTCGGCCTCCGACGCGCAATCGCAGATGCAACTTTAGCGGCAGTTTAGAGCGTTCGATCATACATGGCTGTTGAGATAATTGGGCGAGCATGCCTCGCCCCTGGAGCAGAATCGCCTTCGGCGTTGTTCAAACTTCTTCGTCAGGGCAAGTGCACCGTCACCAGCATTCCGTCGGATCGCTGGGACGTCGCGCGTTTTTGGCACCCCGTCATGGGCACGCAGGGCAAGACCTATTCCTTTGCCGCCGGCGTGCTGGACCAACTCTATGATTTCGATCCCGCCGTCTTCGGCATGTCGCAGCGCGAAGCCATGTACATGGATCCGCAGCAGCGCGTGCTGCTTCAGCTCGCCTGGCGCGCACTGGAAGACGCCAATATCTCTGCAACGTCGCTGAATGGCGAGAATGTCGGCGTCTATATCGGCGCATCGAGCCTCGATCATGCCAACCTGACGGTCGAGGACCCGGCTGCCGCCGGCCCTTACTTCATGACCGGCAACACGCTGTCGATCGTTTCCAACCGTATCTCGCATATCTTTGGCCTCAGCGGTCCGAGCATGACGGTCGATACCGCCTGTTCCTCCTCGCTGGTCGCGCTCGACCAGGCGATGCGGGCTCTGACGTCGGGCGAGATCGACACCGCGATCGTCGGTGGCGTCAACATCCTTGCCCATCCCCTTCCCTTCGTCGGCTTCGCCCAGGCACGCATGCTTTCGCCCGAGGGGCTTTGCCGCGCCTACGACAATGACGGCGCCGGTTATGTGCGCGCCGAAGGTGGCGTGGTCTTCGTCTTGCGCCGCTCGGACAGGGCGCGCCGGGAGAAGGACCGCAGCTACGCGCGCATCGTTGCGACCGGCGTGAACTCGGCCGGGCGCACCAACGGCATTTCGCTCCCCTCCCGCGAGGCGCAGGCCAATCTTCTGCGGGCGATCTACGAAGGCAACGGCATCGACGCCAACCAGGTGGCCTTCGTCGAGGGCCACGGCACCGGCACCAAGGTCGGCGATCCCGCCGAGGTCTGGTCGATCGGAACGGTCATCGGCGCCAAGCGCCGGGCACCGGTGCCGATCGGTTCGATCAAGTCGAACATCGGCCACACGGAACCCGCTTCCGGCCTCTTCGGCATGCTGAAGGCCGTCATGGCGCTTGAAAACAACTATCTGCCGGCTTCGCTGCACTTCGACACGCCGAACGAACACATCGACTTCGACGGTCTCAACGTGCGCGTCACGGCGAACCCGATCGAGCTGCTGCGGGGAAAACGCGCTCGCCTTGCCGGCATCAATTCCTTCGGCTTCGGCGGCGCCAATGCCCACGTCGTCATCAGCGATCCGGAACCCGCGGCCGACGAAAGGGCGTCAAACCCATCGTCTTCCGGCCATGTCTTCCTGGCGAGCGCCCATACGGCGTCGAGCCTGGAGGCGCTTCTCAGCGACTATAAGGCGGCGTTCGCACATGCTTCCAAGGGGGAAGCACGGGCGATGATCGCCGCATCGGGTGCAAACCGCACCCACATGCGCCATCGCTTTGCCGCCCGCAGCGATCAGCCGGAAGATATCGTCCGCGCGATCGCCAGCCACCTGGAAAAGCCGGGCTCCGGCATCGGTGAAGTCGGCGAAGCCGTCGTCCGCGACGCCAAGGTCGCCTTCGTCTTCTCCGGCAACGGCTCACAATGGGCCGGCATGGGCGTCGAAGCGTTCCGCGAGAACCTGCATTTCCGTCAGTGCTTCACCTCGGTCAGCGCGCTGTTCAAGTTCCACTCCGACATCGCATTGACCGATCTTCTCACCGATCCTGATCTCGACAAGAAGCTTGCCGATACGAAGATCGCCCAGCCATTGCTCTTCGCGGTGCAGGCCGCCCTCTCCGACTCGCTGGTTGCCATGGGCGTCAAGCCGGTCGCGGTCTTCGGCCACTCTGTCGGTGAAATCGCCGCCGCCTACGCCGCCGGTGCGCTCTCACTGGTCGACGCCGTTTCGATCGTGGCGAAGCGCTCGCTGCATCAGGACCTGCTTGCCGGCCACGGCACGATGGCGGCCGTCATGCTCGGAGAAGACGCCGCCCGCGCCTTTGCCGAGGCGCGCGGTCTCGACAACCTCTGCGTCGCAGCGGTCAATGCCCACAATTCCGTGACGATCTCGGGACCGGCCGACCAGATCTCGGCCTTCCGCGACGCTGCGCGCAAGGCGAAGATCCCGGTCCAGATTCTCGACATCAACTATCCCTTCCACCACCCGATCATCGATCGGGCGAAGGACGCCTTCCTCTCCGACATTCCGGATATCGCACCGCGGCGCACCGAGCTCGCCTATCTGTCGACGGTCACGGGTGCCGCGCTCGATGGCACGCAACTCGATCCGGACTACTGGTGGAAGAACGTGCGCGAGCCGGTCCGCTTCCAGGCGGCCGCCGAGGCCGCGATCGAGATGGGTTGCCGCCTGTTCATTGAAATTTCGCCGCGTCCGATCCTGTCGTCCTATGTCAAGGAGACGATCAAGCAGGCTGCAGCCCCGGGCATGGTCGTACCGACCCTGCTCCGGGATGTCGGCGAAACCGGCCAGGACCCGATTTCGGCAGCGATGGCGCGTGCCGTCGCGCACGGCGCGGTGGTCGACACGACCCGCGTCTTCGGCAAGCGCAACGCTTCGATCGCCCTTCCCAGCCTGCCGTTCGAGCCCGTCGAGCTGCGCCCCGCAGCAACGACCGACGCCACCGACCTCTTCGGCCGGACCGCCAAGCCCTACCGCCTGATCGGCTGGCGCAGCGACCCGAACAGCGGCAGCTGGAAGAACCATGTCGACGCCCATCTCTTCCCCGACCTCGCCGAACACGTCGTGGACGGCAAGGCGATCCTGCCGGGCAGTGGCTTCATCGAAATCGCTGTCGCCGCTGCACAGCAGTTCTACGGCAGCGACGAAGTTGAGATCACCAATCTGGAGATCGTTCGCCCGCTGGAACTCAGCGATACGAAGATCATGGAGCTGTCGACGGTGCTTTCGCCGGAGACCGGCGACATCGAGATCCGCTCGCGCGAACGGCTGTCGGAAGACGATTGGGCCGTGCATGCGGTTGCCCGCTGCCGCAAGCCATTGCCGGCCGAGGAGCGCGCCTATCCGTCGCTTGCCGGCTTGGCGAAGACCGCAACGGTTGCGCCTGGCCGTGCCTATGAGACGGCGAAACAGTTCGGTCTCGACTACGGCCCGCGCTTCCAGCTGCTGGCCAAGGCCGTCGCCTATGGCGATCGGCTTGTCGATGTCGAGCTGAAGACGCCTGATGCAGCTGGCCATCCGCTCGTCACCTACGCCTTGAACCCGATCTCTGTCGACGCAACCTTCCACGGGCTTGTCGCCCTCTTCGATCGTTTCACCGGCGACAAGAGCGGTGCCCCCTATATCCCCGTGCGCTTCGGTTCGGTGCGGGTCGTCAACGGCAGCCAGCCAATCGCGCGCGCAATGATCGAGATCGAGCGCGTCAGCCCCAATTCGATCAAGGCGAAGTTCCATTTCTTCGACAAGTCGGGCGCACCGATCGCGCACTTCGAGGATTGCCGCTTCCGCCGTACCTATCTGCGCAAGCACAAGACGCTCGACGCGCTGTCCTTCCACTACGAGGCCGTGCAATCGGAAGCGACGCTGCCGGGTCTGCAGGGTAAAGCGCCGGCGCCGATCAAGATCACCATGCCTGCCGCCAGCGAAGCCGGCGTCGACAACACGACGTTGCTCTTCAACGCAGCCATCTATCGCGCCTGCCAGGAGATTGCGCTCAAACTCGCCAAGGGTCGATCGACCATTCAGGGCAACAACCTGCCCGGCGATTTTGCCTTCCAATGTTTCCTGACGAGCTGCCTCTACGTCCTGGAAGACGCCGGTCTCTGCGAGCACAAGGACGGCGTCTGGACGATTGCTCAGGACTTCAACCTGCCGAGCGTCCCGGAGATCCTGCGCGAACTCTATGGCGAGCGGTCCGACCGCGCCGTCGAAGCCGTCTTGATCAACAATGCCTATGCGGAGGCCCTTGCGCGCCTTGACGCGCTCCAGGCCGGCGACGAAACGGCTCATGGCACCACCTTCATCAGCGATGCCACGCTTGATCATCAAGCCGTCCACTCCGGGGCAAGCCGGGAGCGGATGGCGTTCGTCCTCGAGGCGCTCGAAAAGATCCTGACTTCGGCATCTTCTGGCGCGCGCCTGCGCATCGTCGAACTCGGCAGCGTTTCGTCCGCCTTTACCCGCCGACTGGCGACGCTTGCCGAAAAGCACGGCGCAAGCCTCACCGTATTCGAAGCGCGCGACAACGCCCAGCGTGGCCTTGAATTGGCCTTCGAGAACGACGCCCATGTGCGCATTCTCAAAAAGGGTGAGCTTGCAACGCTCACGTCCTTCGACCTCGCAGTCAGCGCCTCTGACGGGCTTTACAGCCTGATCGAGGACGACGTGGCGGTCCGCACCGCGCTTCGCTCGACGCTTCGCGATACCGGCGGGTTGATAGCCGCCGTCAGCGCGCCATCGCTCTTCAACGATTTTGCCCTCGGACTTTCCGAGGGGTGGTTCGCCCGCAGCCAGACCGCGGAATTCCCGATCGGCAATCTTGCGGCGGTCCCGCACTGGCAGAAATGTTTCGGTGATCTCGATCTGCGCGACGTCAATATTGCAGATCGCGAATGCGCGAGCGGCAATGTCATCCTGCTCGAAGCGCGCGGCGCCGCCGCGGCGTCCGTAAGTGCCGAAGCACCGGCTACCGGCCCCTATCTGCTGCTGCAGATCGCGGGCGGCAAGGGCAACAAGCCTTCGGCATCGGCTATTCCGGTCAATCTCAGCGGCGATATCGCAGCCGACAAAGCAGCGCTTCTCAGCGGTTTCGAGGCCCTTGGCGAACAGCCGCTGCGGGCAATCTTCCTCGCGTCGCCGACAGCTGCATCCCGAACAGACGATTCCGCTTCGCTGCAGACCCAAATCCTTGCTCTCGGCGCCTTTGCCGAAGCCTTGCGTCAGCATATCGGCGGAGCCGAGCCTGCTGGCGAAAATCGTCCGCGTCTCGTGCTCGTCGCGCCAGGCGGAGCCCCGATCGCGAGCCGGACAACGGGCAAAACGGTTGCAAGCGACGGCGTCAATGCCGGTCTCTGGGCCTTCGCCCGCGTGCTTCAGAACGAATATGAGTTCCTCGAAGTGCACTCGCTCGATATCGACGGTTCGCCGACCACGATCGAGCAGATCGCGGCAGCATCTCCGCTGCTCGGCAGCGCCAACGCCAACCGCGAGTGGCTGCTAGAGGGACAAGACGCGGCGCTTTCCGAAATCCGTGCCGTGCCCGGCCCGGTCGACAACGCCCATGCGGCGATCGACACCTTCAAGGCCGCAACGATCCGTCAGCGCGTCAGCTCGCAGGTGGGCAGCATCGTCTGGGAAGAGAGCGACATTCCCGCCGCAGGTCCGGGTGAAGTCGTCGTCGCGGTTGCCGCGACAGGCCTCAACTTCCGCGACGTGATGTGGGCGATGGGCCTGCTGCCCGAAGAAGCGCTCGAAGATGGTTTCGCAGGCGCGACGATCGGCATGGAACTCTCCGGCCACGTGGTTGCCGTTGGCGAAGGCGTCGACGATCTCGTGGTCGGTGATGCCGTCATGGCAATCGCCTCATCCGCCTTCTCGACCCACGCCGTCGTCTCACGCGCCGGCGTCGCCAGGTTGCCGCAGACTGTCAGCCCGGTTGCCGCAGCAACGGTGCCTGTCGCCTTCCTGACCGCCTATTACGCCATGGTGGAACTCGGCCGCATCCAGCCGGACGAAACGATCCTCATCCACGGCGCTGCCGGCGGCGTCGGCCTTGCCGCGCTGCAGGTCGCGAAACTGAAGGGTGCCAAGGTCATCGCCACGGCAGGCACGCGCGAGAAGCGCCGCTTCCTGTCGATGCTGGGTGCCGATCACGTCTTCGATTCCCGTTCGCTCGGTTTCGTCAACGACGTTCGCGCCGTAACGGACGGAGAGGGTGTCGATCTCGTTCTGAATTCGCTCTTTGCCGAAGCCATGGAACAGAGCCTGGCACTCGTGAAGCCCTTCGGTCGCTTCCTCGAGCTCGGCAAACGCGACTACTATGCCGACAGCAAGATTGGTCTCCGGCCCTTCCGCCGCAATGTCAGCTATTTCGGCATCGACGCCGACCAGCTGCTGGTCAATCAGCCGAAGCTCACCAAGCGGATCTTCACCGAGATCGGCGCGTTGTTCGAAGACGGCAAGCTGACGCCGCTTCCCTACCGTGCCTTCGACTTCGACGAAATCGGCAATGCGTTCCGGCTGATGCAGAATGCGGGCCATATCGGCAAGATCGTCGTGTTGCCGCCGGTTGCTGGTAAGCATCGCGTTGCCAAGCGTCCGCATGGCGGCATGCAGGTCGATCCGAACGGCATGCATCTCGTCGTCGGCGGCATCGGCGGTTTCGGTCTGGCTGCTGCCAACTGGCTCGTCGAAAAGGGCGCGACGACGATCGCGCTCTGCTCGCGCCGCGGCCAGGCGGATGCCGAAACGACGGCGATGATCGAGGCCTGGGCGAAGGCCGGCGTGTCGGCAACGGTACACGCCTGTGACGTCACCGACCCGACGGCGACCGAGCGTCTCCTCAAGGAGTTGCGTGCGATTGCACCGCTCCGCTCGATCGTCCACGCCGCCATGGTGCTCGACGACGCGCTGATCAGCAATCTCAATCGCGAGCGCAACCGACCGGTCATTGACACCAAGGCCAAGGGCGCAGCCGTTCTCGATCAGCTGACCAACGACGACAAGCTCGACAACTTCATCCTGTTCTCGTCGGCGACGACACTTGTCGGCAACCCGGGACAGGCGAACTACGTCGCCGCCAACGGCTACCTCGAAGGTCTCGCCCGCGCCCGTCGCGCCCGCGGTCTTGCGGGTCTTGCCGTCGGCTTCGGCGCGATCGCCGACAAGGGTTACCTGGTCCAGAACACCGATGTGAACGACCTGCTCGCCAAGCGTATCGGCAAGACGGCGCTGAAGGCACAGACGGCGCTCGACATGGTCGAGAGCCACCTGGCCTTCGATCCGGGCACCGTCGATGCGGCCACGGTGATGATCTCGGAGATCGACTGGTCGGCTGCGCGCAACCTGCCGGTTGCCAAAAACGCCCTCTTCGAAGTCATCCTGCGTAGCGCCGACCAGCACGCCACCGGCGGCGAAGGCGCCCAGATGGACCTCGTCGCAATGATCGAGGGCAAGTCGCCGCAGGAGGCCGAGGACATCCTCTTCGACCTCGTCGCCGGCGAGATCGCCGCGATCCTGCGCGTATCGAAGGATACGGTCACACGCAGCAAGGTGCTGAAGGAAATCGGCCTCGACAGCCTGATGGCGGTCGAACTCGGCATGAGCTTCCAGCAGAATACCGGCTTCGACATGCCGCTCAGTGGGGTCGCGGACAACACGACGGTTGGCGATGTCGCCCGCAAGCTCTATGAGAAGGTCAGCAAGCGCGACCAGAGCGACGATGCCGAGCCCGCCGACGACAAGATCGTCAACGAACTCGCACAGCGGCACGTCGGCACGGCGAAGGAAAAAGCACAGAGCCAATGAGCACGAACGGAAACGGTCCAGGCGCATCCAAGATGACCAGCAGCCTCAAGGAGAACCTGCTGGACCGGATGCGGAACACGCATCAATCCTCCGAGCGCAACCGCATGGCGCGCTCGGAGCGGGAGATGCCGCCGCCGGCGCGCCGGCAGCAGGCCCGTTTCGAAGATCTGCCGGAATACAAGCAGGTGATGACCCAGAAGTTCGCGAGCGAGCAACTCGGCATCGCCAATCCGTTCTATCGCGCGCACCAGACCGCGGCCGGGGCGACCACCGTCATCGACGGCCGCAAGCTGATCAACTTCGCCTCCTACGACTACCTCGGCCTCAACCGCCATGCGGAGGTGCTGGCCAAGGCGCGGGATACGATCGGCACCTTTGGCATCTCAGCCTCGGCGAGCCGCCTCGTCGCCGGAGAGCGGCCGGTGCATATGGCGCTCGAAGAGAAGATCGCGGGTTTCTACGGCGTCGATGCCGCCGTCTGTTTCGTCAGCGGTTACCTGACCAACGTCGCTGCCATCAGCTGCCTGATGGGCCCGAAGGACCTCGTCGTCCATGACGAGTTCATCCACAACAGCGCGCTTGCCGGCATCAAGCTCTCGGGCGCGACCCGGCGGCTGTTCAAACACAATGACGTCGCCGATCTCGAACACGTGCTGCGCACCGTCGCGGGCGACTATCGCCGCATCATGGTCATCGTCGAGGGCATCTACTCGATGGACGGTGACGTCGCCGACCTGCCGGCTCTTCTGAAGCTCCGGGCCGAATACGGCTTCTGGCTGATGGTCGACGAGGCGCACTCGCTCGGCGTCCTCGGCAAGACCGGCCGGGGGCTTGCCGAGCATTTCGGCGTCGATCCGCATGAGATCGACGTCTGGATGGGCACGCTGTCGAAGACCACCTCGAGCTGTGGCGGTTACATCGCCGGTAGCGAAGCACTGGTCGAGGTGCTCAAGGCATCCGCCGGCGGCTTCGTCTACAGCGTCGGCCTTGCGCCGGTGCTGGCCGCATCCGCCACCGCGAGCCTCGACGTGCTGGAACGCGAACCGGCGCGGACGGCGGCATTGCGCCGCAACGGTGCCCTGTTCCTGAAGCTTGCCAAGGAAGCCGGCCTCGACACGGGTCTCAGCAGCGGCTTTTCCGTCGTCCCGGTCATCGTCGGCGATTCCTTGCGTGCCGTTCAGCTTTCGAACGACCTGCTTGCCGAAGGGGTCAATGCACTGCCGATCATCCATCCAGCGGTGCCCGAGGGGCTGGCGCGCCTGCGCTTCTTCATCACCAGCGACCATACGGAAGAGCAGATCCGCCGGACGGTAACATTGACGGCGGAACGGCTGACGGACCTTACCGAGCGAAACTTCGGACTGGGCGGCATCGACATCGACGAGATGATGAAGGCACTCTCGGCGCGCTGACTAGAGATCACCGCGTGTGCCGCCGAGTTGTTTTCACGCAAATCCGGACGCAAAACCGCTTCGCACTTTTCCTGGAATTGCTCTTGAGCGGGATATCAGCATGACGCATGTGATCATCACCGGTGGCTCGAGCGGTATCGGATTTGCGGTTGCGTCCATCTACGCGGCTCGTGGCGCCCGCGTCTCGCTGATCGCGCGCTCCCGGGACCTCTTGGAACGGGCGCAAGCAGACCTGGCCCGCTCAGGCGCTAGCGGCGCCGACAACATCAGGATCGAGGCTGCCGATGTTGCTGCGGAAAGCGATGTCGAGGCGGCGATCCTACGGTGCGAACAAGCCTTCGGTCCCTGCGACATCCTGGTGACATCGGCAGGTATCGTCGAGCCCGGCCGTTTCGAGGAACTCGACAGCGCTTCATTCCGACGCCAGATGGAAACCAACTTCTCCGGCACGGTGCACGCGGTCCGTGCTGTCTATGACGGCATGAAGCGGCGTGGCCATGGCCGGATCATGATGATCTCCTCCGGCGCCGGCCTCATCGGCATCTACGGCTATTCCGCCTATTGCGCGTCGAAGTTCGCGCTGCACGGCTTCGCCCAGGCGCTGCGCTCGGAAGCCTGCGCCCACGGCGTCAGCGTCTCCGTGTGTTTTCCGCCGGATACGGAGACACCCCAGTTTCAGCGTGAACTCGCAAGCCGTCCTCCGGAAGCGGCCAAAATCATGGGCACGGTCCGTCCCTGGCCTGCCGACGCCGTGGCGAAGACAATCGCCAAGGGCATCGACCGCGGGCGGTTCGAAATCTACTTCGGCACCACGCTCTTTCTCCTCGGCCGCTTCGCGCCGGCCATTCGTCCCTTGCTCAACTGGTGGTTCGACAGGGCGATTGCGCGCGGCGGCAACACCGCGACGCATAATAGTGGAGTGTCGGAGCGCCGGACCTGACGGCGCTTGTACGTCCAAGCGATAAGATCTAAGTGTCGGGCGGACGCTGTGCCGCATCAAGCGGCGTCGGCCGGCATGAAGACATGAAGGTTTCCGCTTGGCGTTGCTTCCCTTTCAGCTGCACGACTACCCAAGAACACTGACGCTCTGTTGTTACGTGCTCTCCTGTGCGGTGATCTTCTTTACCGATCGCTTTGCCCTGCCGAAGCGGGAGCGGCGCGCCCATCCCTCGCCCTTCGGGCGGACGCAGGATGTCGTCGATGCGGTTGCCCGCCTGCCGGTCATCGCGCTGGTCTTTGCAGGATTCTTCGCCGGCTCCTGGCGGCCGCTTTATGCCGCAGCCGGCACGATGAGCTTCTTCATCATCTTCACCGGCATTTCCCGCGCCAAGTTCAAGTTCATCCGCGAGCCGCTGATCTTTTCGGATATCGCGCTCGTCGTCGACGTCTTCAAGTACAAGACGATTTTCTATGCGAGTTCTTTAAACGTCGTCTTCTGGACCGTCGCCTTCCTCTATGTCTTCGGCGTGTCCGGCCTTTACATGTATTTCGAGCCGGCCATCCTGCCCGATCGCGGCAAGGCGTTCTGGATCCTGTTGATGCTCGGGATCGCCTACGGACCCTGGCTTCTGCTGTTCTACGGCCCGGTGAACCGCCCGACGGCGGCGCTGGTGCAAAGGCTGCTGAAAACACTCGACGTCAAGGTGAACACGGTGCGCTTCGGCACCTTCGGCTCGGTCGTGTTCCGCTTCATCGTCTGGCTCGGCGTGCGGCGTGAAAAGATCGTCGCGGAACTCTCCGAGATCGTCCGGGCCGCCGTGCATGATCTGATCGGCGACGACGGCTCGCCGCTGATCGTCGTCTGGCAATCGGAATCCTTCATCGACATGCGGCACTTCGGCGTCGATACGCTTGACATGCCGACCTTGGATCGGCTGCGGCGCGAGGCGGTGCAATGGGGTCGCCTCAGCAGCGTCTTCGAAGGCGGCTATACGCTGCGCACGGAATTCGCGGTCATCAGCGGCCTGGTGCCTGACGACATCCACGTCGACGCCAGCTACCCCTATCTCAGGGCCTCGCACTATGCCGACGTGGTCTGGCCGGGAAAGATGAAGCGCGCCGGCTGGAACACGCATTTCATCCATCCCTATGACCGCACCTTCTTTCTCCGGCACAAGGCGATGCCGCAACTCGGCTTTTCCAAGCTGACCATGCTCGACGGCTTCGACCATCGCCCCGAAAGAGACGGCCCCTACGTCTCCGACGAGAAACTTGCGGCAAAAGTGATCGACGCATGCGAGAAGCTGCCGGAGGATGAAAACGGCTTCATCTTCGTTGCCTCCATGGCCAATCACGGTCCGTGGGAGCCGGGTCGCGTCGGTGATCTCACCAATCCCGTCGACATCTATCTGGCCATTCTCGAACAATCCGATGCGGCGCTGAACATGCTGAGCGAACGACTCGACAAGCTGGACCGCCCGGTCTGGCTCGTCTTCTACGGCGACCATGCGCCGCTGCTCAAATCCTTTGCCGATCCCTTCCCCGACCCGCGAACCGACTACCTGATCGTACCGCTTGCCAAGGCCAAGTCGTCTTCCCACAAGCCGGTGGAACCGAGTAATGTCGAAGCCTGGAACTTGATCGAGGCCCTGCTCAACCACGCCAACCTCAGAAAGGATACGCTGCGGTAGCAGCAGTGGACGGATGGAGAACGCTTCGATGACATCGACCGGGGCGGTCGATCGGCCAAGGCGACGGGTGTTCCTGTTCCTGCAAGGCCCTTCGTCGCCGATCTTCCGCAAGATCGCCGATCGGCTCGAAGCCATTGGCCACACCTGCCTGAGGATCAACCTCAATGTCGGCGACCAGATCATCTGGGGCCGCAAGGGTGCCTATAATTATCGCGGCACTGCAGCCGATTGGCCAGCCTATATCGAGGCCTTCATCGCGCGCCATGGCGTCACCGACATGCTGCTGCTCGGCGAGGAACGCGCCTACCACCAGGCAGCCACCACGGTCGCGCGGCGCAAGGGTGTCGCAGTCGCCATCGTCGAGATGGGGTATCTTCGGCCGGACTGGCTGACGCTCGAGCGCAACGGCATGTCCTCGAACTCACATTTCCCGTCCGATCCCGCGCAAATCCTTGCGGCGGCAGCGGGCGTCCCGGAACCGGACTGGCGCAAGCACTACAGCCAGACGTTCCTCGCCGATGCGAGCTATGACCTGCTCTACAATCTGCCGAACGTCTTTCTCTGGTTCCTCTTCCCACACTATCAGCGCCACGCGATCTTTCATCCGCTCGCCGAATATGCGGGCTGGGTCCGCCGGCTCCTGTCCGAAAAGCGGCGCAACTCGGAAGCCGAGGCGACCGTTGCCAAACTGCTTTCGCAGGACGCGCCCTATTTCGTCTATCCGCTGCAGCTCGAAACCGATTTCCAGCTCAGGGCCCACTCGCCTTTCCATAGCCAGAGGCAAGCGATTGCCGAAGTGCTGGCTTCCTTCGCCGCCTTTGCGGCGCGCGACGCGCGCCTCGTCTTCAAGGTGCATCCGCTCGACAATGATCTGATCCCCTGGCGCAGAATCATCGACGAACGAGCGGCAGCGCTGGGGCTTCGCGGGCGCGTCTTCTATCTCGATGGCGGCAACCTCGATACGCTTGGAGAGGCAAGCGCAGGCATGGTCACGGTCAACTCGACGGCCGGTCTGCATGCATTGAAGCAGGGGCGACCGGTGAAGGTGCTTGGCACGGCCTTGTTCGACATCGCCGGACTGACCGACCAGCAGCCGCTCGACGATTTCTGGCGTGCGCCGCAGGCGCCAGATCCGGATCTGGCGAACGCAATGTTCCGCTTGCTCGCCGCCTCGATCCAGGTACGCGGAAATCTTTATTCGCGCGCCGGAAGCGATGCCGGCGCCGAGTCGATCGCCAAGCGGCTGAGTGAGAACAGCCTCAACCAGCCAGGCGCCTTCGTGGACCCGCCACCACGCCGCAAGCCGCAAAAGCGGCCGAGGATCGCCTCCTCCGCGTGACGACGACTGACGTAACAGCGGGTCTGTTAAGCCAGACTACCGCCGCNAGGCCGCCAGGAGCATCAGGCCTGCCGCTGCCAAAGGCAGCACAAAGAAGGCTGCCCGGGCATAGGCTGCACCGAACCCGATCGTGCCGACAAAGAGCGCGATATAGGTGACGCCGCTGTTCAGCCCCATGATCGCGCCGCGCTTGGCGGGGTCGAGGCCGGTGAGCCGCATGATCAGCACATTCAGCCCGAAATGGTTGGCAAGCCCCCAAAGGAAGACGACGGCCAGCATGGCAGCGTAGGAGCCGCTCGCCACAGCCATGGCAACGTAGACGCCCGCGACCGCCAGGAAGATCAGCGGCAACAACCGGGCGGCGCCGAAACGATCGATCAGGCGGTCAAGAAAAGCGGCGGCGCCGAAACCGAATCCATAGGAAACGGCGATGAGACCGTTGGCGGTGACAGGCAGGCCGAGTGCGGCATGCAGGTGCTCGCCGATATAGGCATAGACGCCGTAGAAGGCGGCCATGAAGGCGGCGCAGGCGATCAAGAGCGGTGCGACGCCGGGAACACTCAATGCCGCCAGCGGTGATGTCGCTGTACCGGTGGCGCCTTCCTGCGCCGGCGCAAACTTGACCGCAGTGCAGGCGATCAACGTGGCGGCGGCGACAATGACATAGACCGTGCGCCAACCGGCAAAATCAGCGATCGCTGCCGATAGCGGCACGCCCGCCACCATGCTGAGCGTCCAGCCGGTCAGCACCAGGCCGATCGTCTCGCTCTCGCGTCCGGCCGGCGCAATGACCGAGGCCAGCGTATAGATCGAGGGAAGCGCAATGCCCGCGGCCAGACCGACGACGAGCTGGGCGGCAACCAGGAACGCAAGCGATGGCGCGAGCGCACTGCCGCCGAGCCCTGCAGCCAGAAGCAAGAGAGCCGCAGCCAACATGCGGCGCGGACCATGGCGATCGATGAAGCGGCCAAGGAAAACGGCGCTGACGGCCGTGCCCAGGCCAAAGATGGCAGAGGCCGTCATGACGGCGGGAACGTTGGCGCCAAGGCTTCGCGCCACCTCCGGCGCGATCGGCCCGAGGGCGAGGGAGTTGGAGCCGATGACGCCGATGCAGATGGTGAGCAGGTAGGCGAAGGGCGGGATACGTGCCCTGTCGACTGAACCGCTGGAAATGGATTGATTGATGTTCGTCATTGTCTCATGTTTGCAGAATGAAATTCAGCAGCAAGAGGAAACATCGGAATGGATCAAAATACAGATGACGTTCGGCGGAAGCGTCCACCGGAGCGCGACCTCGACGCGATGGACCGAAAACTATTAGGCGTGCTGGTCGAGGATGCGACGACGAGCTATGTCGAACTCGGTGAACGGGTCGGGCTTTCGCCACCGGCGGCGCATGAGCGTGTGAAGCGGCTCAGGCGATCAGGGGCGATCCGCCGCGTGGCAGCGCTGATCGATCCCGAGGCCGTCGGCAAGACGTTGCTCGCCTTCGTCCATGTCGACACGACCGGCTGGGGAAAGACACAGGCGCTGCTTGCCATCGAGGAATGCCCCGAGGTGGAGGAGATCCACTCGGTCGCGGGCGATACCTGCATGCTGCTCAAAGTCCGCACGGAAAGCACCCATGCGCTGGAGGGGCTGCTGGCGCGCCTCTACGACACGCCCGGCGTCAAGGCGACGCGCAGCTATGTGGTGCTTTCAACCTATCTGGAACGGCCGGTGCAGCCGGGCACGACGGGCGACTGGCCCGCCGTGGTCAAGGGTTAGGCAGCTTTCGCGAGGTGTACTACCCCTAGCCCTCAGACGACGCCGGCGCGCAGCAGGTCGTGAATGTGCAGGATGCTGACCGGTGCTCCGCCATCGCCGACGATGAACAGCACCGTTACCTTGTGCTGCTGCATGAATTCCATGGCGCCACTCGCGAGCACGTCGCCACGGATCACCCGCGGATTGCGCGACATCACCGCCTCGACCGGTTGCTGGAGCAGATCGCCCGACATGTGGCGGCGCAGGTCGCCATCGGTGATCACACCGACAAGCTTGCCGGTGTCATCGACGATGCCGACGACGCCGAAACCCTTCGACGACATTTCGATGAGGGCCTCGCTCATCGGCCGCCCCGTCTGGAGCAGCGGCATCTGGGCGCCCTCATGCGCCAGCTCGCGGACCAGCCGCAACTGCGCACCGAGCTTGCCACCGGGGTGGAATGTCTTGAAATCTTCGGCCGAAAAGCCGCGCCGTTCCAGAAGCGCGATCGCCACCGCGTCGCCGACGGCGAGCTGCAGCATTGCGGATGTCGTCGGCGCGAGGCCGTGCGGGCAGGCTTCCTGCACCTTGGGCAGTACGATCGGCACTTCGGAATTCCGCGCCAGCACGCTGTCGCGGTTGGCACAGATCGAGACGATCGGCACGTTGAAGCGCTTGGCATAGGTGAGCATGTTGGCGAGCTCGGCCGTCTCCCCCGACCACGAGAGCAGGATCAGCACGTCCTGCGAGGTGACCATGCCAAGGTCGCCGTGGCTCGCTTCGGTCGGATGCACGAAATAGGCCGAGGTGCCGGTCGATGCTAGGGTCGCAGCGATCTTGCGGCCGATATGGCCGCTCTTGCCGACGCCGGAGACGACGACACGCCCCTGGCTCTCGCCGATCAACTCGACTGCATCGACGACACTGCGGGCAAAAGCTTCGTCGGAGCCAAGGTGGTCAGTCAGCGCCTTGATGCCGACCATTGCAGTCGTCAGCGTCCGGCCGATCGACTCCAAAGCCGCAACCGCGGTGCGCTCATGCGCAGATGCTTGTCTCAAACCCATGATGACCCCGATCTTACGAAGACTTAAGTGGCAGGCTGCAACGCTGCCCGCCAGACCATTGACGGCAGATAAGCGCTTTTTCTTGGCAAACCAAGCCTTGGAAGCAGACTTCGGGGGAAAACTGGCGCGATCGGCGGCGTTTTCGTCAGCCGGCCCGCATTTCTTCGACAGTTTCGAGCGGCATCGACTTGTCGGCGGCGAACTCTTCAAGCGTCATCGAGTCGAGGATCGCAGCAACGGCGTCGCGCACCGTGGTCATCGATACCCGCACCTGACAGGTCTCGGGATCGTTGCAGTCCTCGCAGACCTCATAGGCCGTGCGGCTGGCACAGCGGATCGGCGCCAACGGCCCATCCAGCGTGCGGATCACATGGCCGATGCGAATTTCGGCAGCGGGCCGCGATAGCGAATAACCGCCGCCCGGGCCCTTCTTCGAGCGCAGCATGCCGGCGTTGCGCAGTTCGAGCAGGATCGTGTCCAGGAACTTCTTCGGGATATTGTTGCGCTGGGCGATTTCGGTGATGAAGGCGGTCTCCCCCGGCTCCAGCCGTGCAAGATCGACCAAAGCCTTCAGACCGTATTTTCCCTTCTTCGTCAGCATTCCGGCACGCTTTCCCTGCGGCTCCCGATACGGGAATCATCCGCGCAAATGCAAATACATCTTGGCATAGCACAAGAAACGTACTGCCAACATATAATTATAGTGGAGAATTGGCCGAAGTCGCGGCCACGCTTGCAGCGGAAGCAACGACGATTTTCAGAAGTATCGGGCGGATGCGGGAGAAAAGCCGAAAACGACCTTTCTCACCCGCTTCATGCGGCTGCGCTGTGACCCCGCCGCTTCGCCGACACGGCCTGGTGGGCCAGCAGCTGGCGGATCGCGGCACGTGCTTCCTCGGCCGAGCCGAAGCGCTTCGCGTCCAGATCCCAGACGTGATACTTCACCGCCACGAACTTGAAGCGATCTTCATCCGGGACGACCACACCGACGGCTTCGCCGCCAAATTCGATAACTTGCTTGCTCATACAAATAACGCTCCTTCCACGCCGGAGGCGCGGAGACTTTCAATTTCGGCAAAAGATAAAGTTCGAGGGGTTCGACGGTCACATTCGGCAGAGATTGCGAATGTGACGTTTCTCTGTTGCGCGACAAAGGAGACGCGTGCCGAAGAAGGCGGCGGTCGAGACGTTTCCGAACATGTCACTCTCCTTTGGCTGGCCCGGCATCAGCATGCCGGTGCGTTTGATGAACAACCGTGAGGCGGACTCCCCGCGTCACGTATTGGCAAACTAGAATAATCTACCAATTCCGTCAATTAAAAAGATGAAGATGCGAAAAATAATTCTCACCCTTCAAATCTTAGGGGGACGCGGACGCAAAATCCGTTCTCCCGCCCCGGAACCGGAGACCCTCGCTATCTAGGTAGCGAAGAATCAGTCTGCAAGGCACGAGGGGGATAAAGACAGCACATTCGGACAAAAAAGGGGCGGCCCGCCGGGCCGCCCCTTCACGTTTTGTATCCCGGGACCGCCGGATCACGCCGCCGGCGTGCCCGCCTGAGGCGTGGTGCTCGAACGAGACGCTTCGCGATCTTTCCACCAACGGTTCAGGAAGAGCAGGATCGGTCCGCCGATATAGATCGACGACGTGGTCGCAACGATCACGCCGAAAATCATCGGCCAGGCGAAGCTCTTGACCGCGTCGCCACCCCAGATCGCCATCGGCACCAGCGACAGGGCCGTCGCCATCGAGGTGAAGATGCATCGCGCGATCACCTGGTTGATGCTCATGTCGATCAGGTCGGAGAACGGCATCGACTTATACTTGCGGAGGTTCTCGCGCATGCGGTCATAAACCACGACCTTGTCGTTGACCGAGTAGCCGATCATCGTCAGCAGCGCGGCGATGGCCGTCAGGTTGAAGTCGATGCCCGTGAGCGCGAAGAAGCCGATCGTCTTGGTGATGTCCAGCAATAGAACTGCGATCGCGCCGACGGCGAAGTGCCATTCGAAGCGGAACCAAATGTAGAGCAGGATCGCCACCATCGCGAGACCGACGGCGAGGAAGCCCGAACGGGCAAGTTCGGTGCTGACGGTCGGACCGACGACCTCGGTACGCTCGAAGGTCGCATCGGAGATTGTCTGGACTACGGTGTCCTTGATGCGGTTCAGTGCCGCCGTCTGCTCCTGCTCGCCGCCCGGCTGACGCTGAACACGGATCAGAACCGACTTGTCCTGGCCGAATTCCTGCAGCGCCACTTCGCCGATGTTGAGCGCTTCGAGGTTATGGCGCAGCGTCGGAAGATCGAGCGTGTTCTTCGAGGTGGTTTCGACCTGGATACCGCCGACGAAGTCGATGCCGTAGTTGAGGCCAGGTGTGAAGAACAGCACCACGGAGCTTATCGACAGGAAGGCAGACATGCCGATGGCGACGAAGCGGCCCTTCATGAAGGAGAAGGACGGAAGCTTCGGAACCTTGCCGAAGAGCGACGGAATTTCGAGCTTCTTCATCTTCCGGCGAACGACGACCTCACGCATCATCAGGCGTACGACGGTGATCGACGTGAACATCGAGATGATGATGCCGAGCATCATGGTGACCGCGAAGCCCTTCACCGGGCCGGAGCCGAAGGCGAACAGCAGCACGGTGCCCGAAAGCGTCGTGACGTTGGAGTCGATGATGGTTGCGTAGGCCTTGTTGAAGCCGATATCGAGCGCCTTCATCGCGCCGGCGCCGCCTTCCGTCTCTTCGCGAATACGCGCGTTGATCAGGATGTTGGCGTCCACCGCCATGCCGATGCCGAGAATGATACCGGCGATGCCGGGCAACGTCAGCGTCGAGCCGAGCATGGCCAACAGCGCGATCGTCAGGATCGTGTGCAGCACCAGGCCGACATTGGCGATCATGCCCCATGCGCCGTAGAGCACGACCATGAGGGTAACCACGAGGGCGAAGCCGGCAAGGCCGGTATAGATGCCCATGCGGATGGAATCCGAGCCGAGGTTCGGGCCGACCGAGCGTTCTTCGATGACAGTCAGCGGTGCAGGCAGCGCGCCCGAGCGCAGGAGCGCTGACAGAACGGTTGCTTCCTGCGCGGTGAAATTGCCGCTGATCTGGCCATTGCCACCGATGATCGGCTCGCGGATGACCGGTGCCGTCAGAACCTTGCCGTCAAGCACGATCGCAAAGGGCCGGCCGACGGCGGCCTGGGTAATTTCCGCGAACTGGCGGGCACCCAGGGAGTCGAAGGTGAAGGAAACGATCGGCTCGTTGGTGCGCTGATCGAAGCCGGCCTTGGCATCGGCCAGCCGCTCGCCCGAAATCGCAACGCGACTTTCGACCGCATATTTGTTGTTGTCGTGCGCACCCGGCAGGATGTCGACGCCACGTGGTGCCGGCTGATTGGGATCCACAGTCTGGTCGACCATGTGGAAGCTCATCTGGGCTGTGGAGCCGAGAAGCTGGCGCAGTGCCGTCGGATCCTCGAGGCCTGGAAGCTGGACGAGGATGCGGTCGGAGCCGACGCGCTGGATCAGCGGCTCGGCAACACCGACGGTATCGACGCGCTGACGAATGATTTCCAGGCTCTGCTCAACCGCCTTGGTGGTGCGGTCGGCGAGGCCGGCCTCGGTCATGGCGACCGTGATGGTGTCGCCATCCTCGGTGACCGCGATATCGGAAGCCGAGCCGCCAAAGCCGAGCGTGCCAACCGGGGCAGCCAACTCTTTAAGCTTCGGCAGAACCTTCTCGCGGTCGGCAGCGTCTTCGATCTTGACCGTCACGGTGTCGCCGGCGATGCGGGCAGACGAAGCCGGAACGCGTTCGGCGCGCAGCGCCCGACGCGTATCGTCGAGCAAGGTTTCGAGGCGGGCCTTGCGCAGGCCGGCGGCGTCGACTTCGAGGACGAGGTGCGAACCGCCCTTGAGGTCGAGGCCGAGCGTCACCGGCTTGACCGGCAGCCAGGCGGCGAATTGTTCACGCTGTGCTGGCGTCAGCACGTTGGGAAGCGCCGCGACGCATCCGAAGATGATCACGGCGACATAGACGAGAATCGCCCATTTCGATGTACGCATGTTGTGGTTCCAGAAGAGCCTGCACGGGCGCGGGGCGCGTCGTCAGGACTTTGTTTCATCAATGGCGGCGTAGCGGTCCAAGCCGCAAACGAGCCAGAATATGCTTGATGGATCAGGCGCGCGGGGGTGCGCGAATATGGGGCCCATGGCTCGAAGCCCCGCCGATCTGCTCTGCGACACGGCGCAGGAACCGACCGTCCGACGATTGGGGAAATTCCAGCTCCGCGGATACCGGCAGCAGCGCCGGTAACCCATCGTCGGTCGCGGACTTCGCGTCCTTGCGCTCGGCCGTGAACCGAAGGTCTGAAAGCGGTGTCGCCCGCGAGATCTGCCGGGCTGCAGGGCGATCGGTCGAGCCGGTATCGGTGACATTACCGGCCTGGGCGCCAGAGGACGAGCGGGACGGAATGCTCTGCCCAACCGAGATGACCTGCATTGCGAAGGAGGCGCAGAACAGCCACAGCACGGCGAGAAGCCGGCCGGCCTGCATATTCTTGCTGCCACCACCCAAGCGGTCCATCGAGGACGCGGTCCCTTTCCTTGGCGCCTACAAGACGCGCGGCGCTCCAGCGCCAGCGAGACGAAACTCAGCCCGAATGCCCGACCTTAACGAAAGAACGTGGCCGGATTCGAGCATGGGCGCCCTTAACACCATTGCGGGCCGGAAAAGTCAAATCCGGCCCGTTGTGCGACTGAGGCGCGGTCAGGCCGAGAGACCCGCCGTCCGCCTCTCGTGGATCTCGATGAGCGACGGGCCTTTGCGCTCTGCGGCTGCGGCAAGCGCCTGCGCCAGATCGGCAACCGCGGTGAGCCGCTGCCCCTCGACCCCATAGGCCTTGGCCGCCATCAGGAAGTCCGGCGCCGAGGGCCTGACCCCTTCAGGGGTAACGCCGGCGTCGACCATGTAGGACTCGATCTCCTGGTAGCCGTCATTGTTCCAGACGAGGAAGATCACCTTCGCCTGCGCATCCACCGCGGACCCGATCTCGGCCAGCGAGAACTGGAAGCCGCCGTCGCCGACAAGGCACACGACCGGACGCGACGGATCGGCAACGGCAGCGCCCACGGCCGCCGGCGGGGCGTAGCCGAGCGAGCCGTAGCCGGTCGCGGAATTGAACCAGCTGCGCTGGCGCGGCGCATCGCAATAGAGATTGCCGGCATAGACGGCCTGGGTCGAGTCACCGACAACGGTGCAGTCCGGCAACGTCCTGTAGACCGTGTCGATGATGCCGATCTCGGCCTTCATCTTCGGCGTCAGTTCCTTCAGCGCTGCCCGTCGCGCGGTTTCGGCGCGCCCCACTCCATCCTTCGCGGTGTGGCCGGGCAGGAAGGCGAGGATGCCTGCCGTGGCCGCCTTGGCGCCGGAGAGAATGGAAAGGGCTGCATGCGGCCCGCGCGCGAGCTGCGCTGAGTCAATGTCGGTGCGGATGAGATTGCGCAAGGCCGGGAAACCGCCATCGGCATACATGTCGTAGTCCGTCTGGCCCATTTCGGTGCCGAGCGCCAGGACAAGGTCCGCTTCCTTGAGGAGCGACCGCACCGCCTTCAGGCTGGGGCTTGCGGGAACGCGCAAGGGGTTGCCGGCGAGCATGCCGCGGGCGTTGACCGTGGTGACGACAGGCGCGCCGATCTTCTCGGCAAGCGCCGTCACTTCGGCTTCCGCCGTCAACGCGCCGCCGCCGCAGATGATCACCGGCCGCGAGGCGTCGGCACAGAGGATCGCTGCACGCTGCAGCGTCTCGCTGTCGGAGCGCGGGCGCGTCGCCGTCGCCGGCCGCACCGCCTGCGGCGCGATCTTCGCCGCCATCACGTCGGTCGGGATCTCGATGTGCACCGGCCCCGGCCGGCCGGAGACGAGCACCGAGAAGGCGCGGTCGACGACGAAAGGCAGGTCTTCCGGATTGAGCAGCGTGTGCGAGTAGAGCGCCAGCGTCTTCATCATGCCGTGCTGGTCGGGCAACTCATGCAAGAGCCCGCGACCGTGACCGAGCGAATCGCGGCGATTGACGCCGGAAATCACCAGCATCGGGATGGAATCCTGCCGAGCCTGCGCCATCGCCGTGATGGTGTTTGTGAGTCCCGGACCGGTGATGACGAGGGCGACACCCGGCTTGCCGCTGACCCGGGCATATCCATCGGCCATGAAGCCCGCACCCTGTTCATGGCGCGGGGTCACATGGCGGATCTTCGATGCCGCCAGCCCGCGATAAAGCTCGACCGTGTGCACCCCGGGAATGCCAAAAACCACCTCAACGCCATTGGCCTCGAGCAGATCGACCAGCACTTCTCCAACTGTTTTTTCCATCGTCATGCGCAGCGCTCCTTACGCAGGCTGGACCGCTCGGCGAGCGCAGCGATGCGACGGCAGGCCTCGTCGATGTCCCGATCAGGCACGGTCAGGCTGACGCGCAGATAGTTCTGCGCCTGATCGCCAAAGGATGATCCAGGCATGACGGCAACCCCCTCCTCTTCGAGCAGCGCCCAGGCAAACGCATCGCCGTCAAGGCCGGTTCCGGAAACGTCGATCACAATGAACATGCCGGCTTCCGGCGCGAACACCTCGATGCCGGGTGCCGCGGCAAGACCGGCTACGATCTGTGCGGCACGGGACTGATAGGACTCGCGCATCCGCCGCGCGGTATCGATGTCATGGGTCAGGGCATAGGCGGTCATGTCGGCGATGAAAGGCTGGGTGCCGAAGAGCATCGTTTCCGAAACCGGCAGCAGCCGGTTGGCAAACTCGACCGGGCCGACTGCCCAACCACTGCGGAAGCCGGGCGCGGCGTGGGACTTGGAGATCGACGAGACGACGACGGTGCGTTCGGCGAGATCCGGATTGTCGAAGGGCGAGGCAAAGACGGCGTCGAAGACAAGTTCCTCGTACACCTCATCGCAGACGATCCAGAGATCGTGACGGCGCGCGACCTCGCCGATCGCGGCGATCTCGGTCGCGGTCAGCACGGCCCCGGTCGGATTGTGCGGCGTGTTGAGCAGCAGCACCCGGCTCTCGGGTGTGATCGCCTTTTCAAGATCTTCGGCCTGCATGTGGAAGCCGAATTCCGGCTTCAGCGGCACCAGTACCGGATGGGCGCCGGTGGAGCGGATCACGCCCTCATAGGTCGCATAGAGCGGGTCGCCGACGAGCACCGCGTCGCCGGTTTCGACCAGGGCCAGCATCACGGAGAAGAGCGCCGTCTGGGTGCCGGGGAAGCACAAGACGTTCGCCGCGGTGACGTCGTCACGGCGCCGGCGATATTTTTCCGCGAGAGCAGCCACGACCGGCGGCTCGCCGCGGCCATTGGAATAGCGGTAGCGCCCGGCATTCATCGCGCGCTGGCATTCTTCGAGAAGGGCGCGGTCCGGCGGAAGGTCCGGTTCGCCGATGGTCAGTTCGATGATGTCGGCGCCACTTGCCTTCAGTTGGCGGGCACGAATATGCAGCGACCATTTTCCCGAACCAAGATCGGCAAGACGTTCGGTGATGGACGCGTAGCGCATGGTGTTCTCTCCCGTTGTCATTGTTTTGCAGTTCCGATCGACGTGCCGAGCAGTGCCTCGGCCGACGACATGGCGATGGCGACCAGTTCACCCTCGCGAAAGAGGTCGCCCGCCAGGCACCCCTCCACCCAAAGACCGTCGACCAGCCCGTTGATGGCGATGGCGAACGCCCGGCAGGTTTCTGCGTCCGCCGGTTTGCCCTTCGCCGCAAGAAAATCGGCGAGCAGTTCCTGCAGTGTGTTGCGGAAGGCGAGGTAGCCTTCGCGATGGATCTCGGCGAGTACCGGATCGACACGCACCTGGCTGATGAAGGCGGCCCACAGCGAGATGCTCCGGCTGTCGGCCACCGGTTCGGTGAGGTTGATCGCGATGAAGTCCCTGAGGCGGGTTTCCGGATCACCCTCCACCTGGCTCGCCTTGTCCGTCAAGGATGCGATGACGGCGCGATAGGCCTCGGCGACCATCTGATCCTTCGATTCGAAATAGTGACGCACGAGCCCGGCGGTCACGCCGGCGCGGATCGCGATCTGCCGCACCGTCGCGCCCTTGAGCCCAAATTCGGAGATGCAATCGAGCGTCGCCTCGATCAGCTCCTGGCGGCGTTCGCCTTCCGGAGCGCGGTGAAAGCTGCGCCGGTTCATGCGGCGACCCGCTGGAACAAGTGCCCTGGCGCGGTCGACGATGGCTTCGGCCGGAACGGGGACATGGGCGGCTCCTTCGGGAAATCAAGGCTGGGGGCGGGCGTCGAAAAATCGACGATGCGTATTATTATACGCTTGAATAATAGCGACACAAGTGCAACCATGCCAATCAACAAAACCGTGACAGGCCAAAGATGCCGCGCGGGAAACGACAGGGGAACTGTTCTCATGCTGACAGAAAAAGCGCGCAGAGCCGTTGGAGCGGCGTGCCGATGACGGATGCGGCCCAGGCAATCGCGGTCACTGACCTGCACAAGCGTTTCGGGCCATTGGAAGTGCTGAAGGGTGTTTCGCTGACGGCGAAACAGGGCGACGTGATCGCCATCATCGGCGGCAGCGGCTCCGGCAAATCCACCTTCCTGCGCTGTATCAACCTTCTGGAACTCCCGTCCGCCGGCAGCGTCAGCGTGCATGGCGAGAAGATCCGGATGAAACCCGACGGCCGAGGCGGCCTCGTGCCGGAGGACCGCCGCCAAGTCCAGCGCATCCGCAGCCAGCTCGGCATGGTCTTCCAAAGCTTTAATCTCTGGCAGCACATGACCATCCTCGAAAACGTCATCGAGGCGCCGATCCACGTGCTCGGCAAGCCGAAGGCCGAAGCGGTCGCCACCGCCGAAACGCTGCTCAAGCGCGTCGGCCTCTATGAGAAGCGCGACGCTTACCCGGCCTTTCTTTCCGGCGGCCAGCAGCAGCGCGCGGCGATCGCGCGGGCGCTCGCTATCCAACCGCTGGTCATGCTCTTCGACGAGCCGACCTCGGCGCTCGATCCTGAACTCGTCGGCGAAGTGCTTTCGGTCATCGGCGATCTCGCGCGCGAGAAGCGCACGATGATCCTGGTTACCCACGAGATGAAGTTCGCGCGCGACGTCGCCAACCACATCGTCTTCCTCCACAACGGCGTGATCGAGGAACAGGGCCCGCCAGAGGCCATCTTTGGTTCGCCGAGGTCGGAAAGGCTCAAGAAGTTCATCAGTTCCATTCACTGAATTCCGGAATGCTAAACAACCAAAAAGGGGAACAGCATGAAGAAGGCATTGAAAGTCCTGGCCGTTGCGACGGCAATCGCCGTCAGCGGCGGCGTCGCCGCTTCGGCCGAAGCGCTTAAGGTCGGCGTCGCCGCCGAGCCCTATCCGCCGTTCACGGCGCCCGACGCCAGCGGCAAATGGGAAGGCTGGGAAGTCGAGTTCATGAACGCGATGTGTGCCGAGGCGAAGCTCGAATGCGTGCTGACGCCGGTCGCCTGGGACGGCATCATCCCCGCGCTGACCTCGAAGAAGATCGACATGATCATCAGCTCGATGTCGATCACCGACGAACGCCTGAAAACGATCGATTTCTCGGACAAATACTACAACACCCCGACCGGCATCATCGGCACCAAGGGCGTCGACATCAAGCCGACGCCGGAAGGTCTCAACGGCAAGGCGCTCGGCGTCCAGGTCTCGACGGTCCACCAAGCCTATGCCGCCAAGCACTTCGCGCCGGCAGGCGTCGACGTCAAGGAATACCAGACGCAGGACGAAGCCAACAACGACCTCGCCGCCGGCCGCCTCGATGCCGTCCAGGCGGACGCCATCGCGCTGAAGGCTTTCCTTGCGACCGACCAGGGCAAGGAATGCTGCGACTACAAGGGCGACGTCGCCGAAGACGTTGCCGTGATCGGCCCGGGTGTGGGCGTCGGCCTGCGCAAGGGCGAAACCGAGCTCAAGGACAAGGTCAACACTGCGATCAAGGCGATCCGTGACAACGGAACCTTTGATACGTTCTCGAAGAAGTACTTCGACTTCGACATCTACGGCGATTAAGGCGCGATCGGCCGGCGGCCCAGAGGTGCTGTGCCTTGTGTGCCTGAAAGGGGACGCGGGCGCAGCAGCCGCCGCCGGCTGGCGCCATCGGAGTACGACGCATGGCTGCGGATTCCCTCATCAATTGGGGCCTGCTCTCGCTCAACGCGCCCGGATGGGGCGGCGTGTTGCTGCAGGGCTTTTTCAACTCCATCCAGATCGCCGTCGGCGGCTTCACGCTCGGCCTGGCACTCGGCATCGGCGGCGCCTTCGGCAAGCTCTATGGCGGTCCGGTGCTGCGGGATCTGCTTGAATGCTACACCACGGTGGTGCGTGCGGTGCCGGAACTGGTGCTGATCCTGCTGCTCTATTACGCCGGCACCGATCTTCTCAATCAGGTGCTGGCGCTCTTTGCGATCGGCCCGGTCGACATCAGCGGCCTGATGGCCGGCATCTTCGTCATCGGCGTCGTCCAGGGGGCTTACTCGACCGAAGTCTTGCGTGGCGCGATCAAGGCGGTGCCCGCCGGACAGATCGAAGCGGCGCGGGCCTATGGCATGTCGCCGACCAAGGTCTTGAGGCGTATCACGCTGCCGGCGATGCTGCCCTATGCCATTCCCGGTCTTTCCAATCTCTGGTTGATCGCCACCAAGGACACCGCCCTTCTCGCTGTCGTTGGCTTCAGCGAGCTGACGCTGGTCACGCGCCAGGCGGCCGGCACGACCAAGGCATACCTGCTGTTCTTCCTTGCCGCCGGCGCGCTCTATCTGGCGCTGACACTCGTGTCCAACGTCTTCATCGGCATGCTCGAACGCCATGCCCGACGCGGCTTTGCGGTGCAGCGATGACCAACGAAACCACCCACGCCGTTGCCTTCACGCCCGAGGACCTGCCGACGGCTCGGAGCTTCTTCGTACCGCATCGCATCGTGATGATGCTGGTCTTCGCCGCCTTCGTCGTCGCCGTTGCCGTCTTCATGCGCTGGGACTGGCTGCCGCGTTATCTGCCTCGGCTTGGCTGGGGCATTCTCGTCAGCCTCGTGATGCTGTTCAGTACCGCGATCCTCGGCTTCCTGCTGGCGGTGCCGATCGGCCTCGTGCAGGTGACAGGCCCTTGGTTCCTGAAACTGCCGGCCAAGGTCTTCTGCACTGTCATTCGCGGCACGCCGCTGCTCCTGCAGCTCTGGCTGCTCTATTACGGGCTCGGCTCGCTGTTTCCGCAGTTTCCGGCGATCCGCCAGTCCTTCCTCTGGCCCTATTTGCGCGAGGCCTGGCCCTATGGCGTGGCGGCACTCACCGTCTCGTTTGCCGCCTATGAGGGCGAGGTCATGCGCGGCGCCTTTGCCGGCGTGCCGCCGGGCGAGCTGGAGGCGGCCAAAGCCTATGGCATGAGCCCCTGGACGATGTTCCGGCGCATCTGGCTGCCGCGCGCCATCCACCGGGCGCTGCCGACGCTGAACGGCGAAACAGTGCTGCAGCTCAAATCGACGCCGCTCGTTGCCACCGTGACCGTCGTCGACGTCTATGCAGTGATCTCCAAGGTCAGGCAGGAAACCTTCCTCACCTACGAGCCGCTGCTCCTGCTGGCGCTCATCTACATGTGCCTCACCGGCATTCTGGTGGTGGCCTTCCGCACATTCGAAAATCGCATCCCAACCCGTGGCGCCTGACATGAAGCTTTCCCCCTCGATCACCAACGCCATGCCGGAACTCGTTGCCATCCGCCACGATCTGCATGCCCATCCGGAACTTGGATTGGAGGAGAAGCGCACCTCCGCCTTCATCGCCAAGCATCTCGAAAGCCTCGGCTATGAAGTGACGACGGGTCTCGCCCAAACCGGCGTCGTCGGCACGCTCCGGAACGGCACGAGCGGGAGATCAATCGGCATTCGCGCCGATATCGATGCGCTGCCGATCCTGGAAGAAACCGGTCTCGACTATGCCAGCAAGACCGCAGGATTGATGCACGCCTGCGGTCACGACGGCCACACGACCATGCTGCTCGGCGCGGCGCGGGCGCTCGCCGAGCGGCGCAATTTCGACGGAACGATCCACCTGATCTTCCAGCCGGCCGAGGAGAACTTCGGCGGCGCCAAGATCATGATGGACGAGGGCCTGTTCGAGAAGTTCCCCTGCGACGCGGTGTTTGCGCTTCACAACGAGCCGGGCCTGCCCTTCGGCCGGTTTGCCCTCCGGGAAGGCCCGATCATGGCGGCCGTCGACGAGGCGCGCATCACCGTTCACGGCCGCGGCGGGCATGGCGCGGAACCGCAGGAGACGGCCGATCCGATCGTCTGCGGCGCCTCGATCATCATGGCGCTGCAGTCGATCGTCTCGCGCAACATCCACCCGATGGACCCCACTGTTGTCACCGTCGGCGCCTTCCATGCGGGTTCCGCCAGCAACATCATTCCTGAGCGTGCCGAGATCGTCGTCGGCATCCGCTCTTTCGAGCCTGATGTCCGCGACGAACTCGAACGGCGCATCCGCATGATCGCCGAAGCGCAGGCCGTGAGCTTCGGCATGCGCGCGACGGTCGACTACCAGCGCAGCTACGATGCGACGATCAACCACAAGGCCGAGACCGACTTCGTGCGCGATCTCGCAGTACGCTTTGCTGGTGCCGACAAGGTCGTCGATCTCGCCCGTCCCTTCATGGGCAGCGAGGATTTCGCCTATATGCTGCAGGAAAAGCCGGGGACCTATTTTTTCCTCGGCTCGAAAGTCAGCGACGACGACAAGCCGCTGCACCACCCGGCCTACAACTTCAACGACGACCTGCTGCCGATCGGCGCCGCCTTCTGGACCGAGCTTGCCGAAGCCTATCTCCCGGTCCGCTGACGCCGTCCCGGCAACCCTTTGATCGATTGCCGGTCGCCTGCTTCGCTCTCTGGTGAAACTCCGTCCAATATGCCGCAGCGCAACATTGCCGCAGTGTGACAACGTGGCGGACGCGCCGTCATTGACGTTTGGCAAATTTGGCGCAGATTCAAGCGCGTGCTGAGAAGCCGGGGCCAACACCGAAAACGCCCCGACGGACGGCCAAGAAAAGTCCCCTGATCGACGATCGATCATGGGACGAATGATGCAGCAGCCAGAGCGATACGGCCACGCGTCAGCGACGCGCGTTGCCGTATGTCTGAAAGGATTGCGCCCGTGTTTGAGAGTTTCGATGCGACCCTGCTCGCTCGCTTCCAGTTTGCCTTCACCGTCTCCTTCCACATCATCTTCCCTGCTTTTTCCATCGGCCTTGCAAGCTACCTCGCGGTACTGGAAGGTTTGTGGCTCCTGAAGAAGGACGGGGTCTACCTCGAACTCTTCCACTTCTGGAAAACGATCTTCGCGGTCGCCTTCGGCATGGGTGTGGTCTCCGGCATCGTCATGTCCTACCAGTTCGGCACCAACTGGAGCGTCTTTTCCGACAAGGCCGGGCCGATCATCGGGCCGTTGATGGGCTACGAGGTGCTGACCGCCTTCTTCCTCGAAGCGGGCTTCCTCGGCGTCATGCTCTTCGGGCTCAACCGCGTTGGGCCAAAACTGCATTTCCTGGCCACAGTCATGGTCGCCATCGGCACGTTGATTTCCGCCACCTGGATCCTTTCGGCAAATTCCTGGATGCAGACGCCCGCCGGTTTCGCCATGAACGAATCGGGCCAGTTCGTCCCGGTCGACTGGTGGGCGATCGTCTTCAACCCGTCCTTCCCCTATCGCCTCACCCATATGGTGCTTGCCGCTTACCTCACGACCGCCTTCGTCGTCGGCGCCTGCGGCGCCTGGCACCTCATCCGCAAGACGGCGCCGCGCCGCGCCCGCAAAATGTTCTCGATGGCGATGTGGATGGCGGCGATCGTCGCGCCCATCCAGATCTTTGCCGGCGACATGCACGGCCTCAACACGCTGGAGCACCAGCCGGCCAAGGTGATGGCGATGGAAGGCCACTACCAGAGCCATCCGGATGGGGCGCCGCTGATCCTTTTCGGCATTCCGAACTCGCCCGAAAAGCGCGTCGACTATGCCATCGAGGTTCCAAAACTCTCCAGCCTGATCCTGAAGCACGACCTCAACGCGCCGCTCGCCGGCCTCGATACGATCCCGGAAGAGCTGCATCCGCCCGTCGGCATCGTGTTCTGGTCCTTCCGGGTGATGGTCGGCCTTGGGTTCGCCATGCTCGGCATCGGCCTCTGGTCGCTCTGGTGTCGTTACCGCGGCACGCTCGACAGCAATGTCTGGCTGCATCGGGCGGCAGTCGTGATGGGCCCGGCCGGCTTCGTCGCCGTGCTCGCCGGCTGGGTCACCACCGAAGTCGGCCGCCAGCCCTACACGGTCTACGGCCACCTGCTGACAGTGAACTCGGTGGCGCCGATCGCAGCCCCTGCCGTCGCCGCCTCGCTGATCGCCTTTATCATCGTCTACTTCTTCGTCTTCGGCGCCGGCACCTTCTACATCCTGAGGCTGATGGCGCGATTGCCGCGTGATCCGATGCCGGATCTCGACGAAGGGCCGCTGCGCAGCTCCGGCATCATGCCAGGCCCCGCCATCGCCAGCACCAGCACTCATGGAGGTCGTCATGGAGTTTGATCTGCCGTTCATCTGGGCCGCCATCATCGCCTTTGCGGTGCTCGCCTATGTCATTCTCGACGGCTTCGACCTCGGCGTCGGCATCCTCTTCCCGTTCTTCCCGGAGAAGCACGACCGAGACGTGATGATGAATTCCGTCGCGCCGGTCTGGGACGGCAACGAAACCTGGCTGGTGCTCGGCGGCGGCGGTCTGATGGCGGTGTTTCCGCTCGCCTATGCGACGATCCTGCCGGCACTCTACGCCCCTGTTATCGCCATGGTCATCGGCCTCATCTTCCGCGGCGTCGCCTTCGAATATCGCTGGCGCACCAGGCGCGCCGAATATCTCTGGAACTGGGCTTTCTCGGGCGGTTCGATGCTCGCCGCCTTCGCGCAAGGCATCACGCTCGGCGCGCTCGTCCAGGGCATCCCCGTCGAGAACCGCGCCTATGTCGGCGGCTGGTGGGACTGGCTGACGCCCTTCTCGATCATGACCGGCGTCGCCGTCGTCGTCGGTTATGCCCTGCTCGGCTCCACCTGGCTGGTCATGAAGACCCATGGCGACCTCGCCGACCGCGCCCGCGACCTCGCGCTCAAGTGCTCGTTCGGCACCGTCGCCGCCATGGGCATCGTCAGTCTGTGGACTCCGTTCCTGGAGCCGCAATATCTGAAGCGCTGGTTCGGCTTTCCGACGGCGATCTTCAGCGTCATCGTGCCAGCCCTCGTTCTCGGTTGCCTGTATGCGCTGATCACAGGAATTCGCAACAGGCACGACAGCCGGCCGTTTCTTGCGGCGCTCGGCCTGTTCGTGCTCGGCTATGCCGGCATCGGCATCAGCTTCTACCCCTATATGGTGCCGCCATCGCTGACCATCTGGGATGCGGCGGCGCCTGAGGAGAGCCTGTCCTTCCTGCTCGCCGGCGCGCTGGTGCTGGTGCCGATCATCCTCGCCTATACCGGCTATTCCTATTGGGTGTTCCGCGGCAAGGTCGATCCGGAGGAGGGTTACCATTGACTGATGAAACCGGAACCGGCCGCAAGCTTCTCTGGTTCGTGGGCCTGTGGTGCGCCGGGGTGGCAGCCGTGACGATCGTCGGCCTCGCGATCAAGCTAATGATCGGAACATGATCGATTCTCTTAAGTTCGAGCGAGATGCGGGCGGAAAACCGCATACACTTTTCCTCATCCCGCTCTAAAAAGCCTCGCTCAAGCTTGGCCGGCTAACTTCCCTCAACACGTCAGCAGGCGATCGCCGCAGACGGAGACAGGACCGCACCCTCCTCCCCTGCCCAGCGATCGCCTGCTGAGGTGACCACTGTCACCGGTCGCATGCTGCGACCCTGTTGCCCCTTCTCATTGAGCTCATCGTTTGTTAGCAGTGCGCCGCAAGAGCGCTCCGCTTGCCCAGAGCCGAGGGACGCTCGAACACCTGGACCTGCGCTTGGCCACGACGGCCATGCACCAGGCAATCGGACGAGACAGATGCAAAAGACCCCCGCGCAATGCACCACCATGGCCGACGTGCGTGCCGAAATCGACCGGCTCGACCAGGCGCTGATGACGCTGTTTGCCGAACGCTGGGGCTATATCGACCGGGCGGCCGAGATCAAACGGCCGCTGAAGCTGAAGGCCGACATTCCGGCGCGGGTGATGGAAGTGCGTGAGAACGCCCGCAAGAACGCCGCGAGCTACAACCTCGATCCTGACTTCTACGAGGACATCTGGGCGCGGCTGATTGGCCACGCAATTGCCCATGAGCAGAAGCTGCTCGGCGAAACCGGCGACGAATAGCGTCGCCGTCTTCGATCGCCCTTCCTGGCAGAAGTCAGCGCCCGAGGATGTATCGCTGCAAGCGGGCCGCCGCTTCCTTCACCTGGGCCGGGTCGCGCAGGAAGCAGGCGCGCATGAACAGCGAACCACCATCGCCAAAGGCGGTGCCGGGCGCCAGGCCGACGCCCGTCTTGTCGACGATATCGATCGCGGCCGCGCGCGAATCCGTGACGCCATCGATCTTCAGGAACGCGTAGAGCGCTCCATCCGGCTTCAGCGTTTCCACCCGGTTGGTAGCGATCAGCGCGTCGCAGAAGACGTCACGGTTGCTGGTCGCCTTGGCGACATTCGCGTCCAGGAAGGCATCGCCCTCGTCAAGCGCCACGACGGCACCGCGCTGCATGAACTGGGCGACGCCTGACGTCGAATATTGCACCAGGTTCTCCAACACCTGCCCCATCTCCGGCGGGGCGACGATCCAACCCACCCGCCAGCCGGTCATCGACCAGTTCTTCGAGAAGGAATTGACGAAGAGGATCCGGTCGCCCTCTTCCATGACATCGAGGAAGGACGGCGCGCGGGCGCCGGCATAGTAATAGAGCGCGTAGATCTCGTCGGCGATGATCCACAGACCATGCTTGCGCGCCAGCGCCAGGATCGCGGCCAGTTCTTCCTTAGTCGCGGTCCATCCCGTCGGGTTCGACGGCGTGTTGATGAACAGTGCCCTGGTCTTCGGGCCGATCGCCGCTTCCAGTCGATCGAGATCGAGCTGCCACTTTCCGTGTTCAAAGCGCAGTTCGACGGAAACTGGACGGACGCCAGAGAGGTCAGCGGCAGCGGCAAAATTCGGCCAGGCCGGCGTCAGCAGCACCATCTCGTCTCCCGGCGAAGCGATCGCCTCGATCGAGAGCTTGATTGCCTGCATGCCGGAGCCGACGACGTAGAAATTTTCGGGCGAAAGGGCTTTCTGGAAACGCCGCTGATAGTAGCGCGACAGCGCCTCGCGCAGCGGCGGGATGCCGCGCTGCCAAGTGTAGAAGGTCTCGCCGGCGGAAAGCGCCTCGCGTGCCGCATCGCTGATAAAGGCCGGCGTCGGCAGGTCGCCTTCGCCGACCCAGAGCGGGATCAGGCCGTCGCGCCCGCGGGCATAGTTCACCACCTCGACGATGCCGCTTTCGGGCGCCGCAAGTGCGCGGGGGCTGATGGTGCTGAGGATGGTCATCGGCGGGCTCCGGAGGCACGACGGTCCCGCGCCGGATCGCCCGGGAGCATCGTGAAAGATTCCAATGGATTAGAGCGGAAATGGACCGCTCCAGACTGCCCATCGCTTCTAGCCGCTTTCGCTTCTGCGATCACGCGACTTTATCTGACCGGTTTATCGATTTCTGTGATGTTTCGCGGCCCCNAACGGGGCCGCGAGAAGCCTCAGGCGCGCTGTTTCAACAGGTCGCGGATTTCCGAGAGCAGAAGGATATCTTCCGGCGGTGGCGCGGCCGGTGCCTCGTCCTTCTTCTTCTCGATCGACGCGCGCATGCGGTTCACGGCCTTGATCATCAGGAAGATGATCCAAGCGAGGATCAGGAAGTTGATGAGCACGGTGATGAAGTTGCCATAGGCAAAGACGGCGCCCTGCTGACGGGCAGCGGCGAGAGACGTCGCCGTGACGTTGGCCGACAGCGGTAGGAAGTAGTTGGAGAAGTCGAAACCACCACCGGTCAGCGCACCGACGATGGGCATCACGAGGTCTTCGACGACCGACGTCACGATCTTGCTGAAGGCGGCGCCGATGATGACACCGACCGCGAGGTCCATCACGTTCCCGCGGGCAATAAACTCCTTGAACTCATTCAGCATACGTCTCTCCGTATTATCCCCGTTTAAAACGACCGCCGGCGCTGTCCCGCGCTGCAACCGTTTACGGAAACTAAACCAAAGCGGGCAGCGAGAAAACCTTTCTTTGCCTTTGGTCAAACCACGCCTGCCAAAAGAAGGATCAAACTCTCTTCCGCATCCGGCAGACCATTTTCTCTTGCAGCACCTTGGACTTAAGACTCATATGCCGGGCAATTCTCAACCTGGCGGACTTGTCCTATGCTTCGCGTCGGAGGAGTGAGGCATGCTTTCGGGTTCGGTCATCTTTGCCTCGGCCTTCGCCTATCTGCTGCTGCTGTTTGCAGTCGCGAGTTATGGCGACCGGCGGGCCAGGAGGAAAAGCGCTGCGCTGAAAGGCAGACCGCTCGTCTATGCGCTCAGCCTTGCGATCTATTGCACGTCCTGGACCTATTTCGGCGGCATCGGGCTTGCCGCCGAGCGCGGGCTCGAATTCACCGGCATCTACATCGGACCCATCCTGATGTTCACGCTGGGCATGCCGCTGATCCGCAAGATCATCCGCCTTGCCAAGACCGAGAAGCTGACCTCCGTCGCCGACTTCATCGCCGCGCGCTACGGCAAGAACCCGGCCGTGGCGGCGATCGTCGCACTGATCTCGCTGGTCGGTGCCATCCCCTATATCGCATTGCAGCTCAAGGCGATTTCGAGCTCCGTCGCGGCGATGATCAACACCAGCGACTATGGCATCGGCGCGGGGCAGAGTTTCATCGACCTGCCCCTGCTCGTGACCCTGTTCCTCGCCTGCTTCGCCATCGTCTTCGGCACGCGCCATACGGACGCGACAGAACATCAGGACGGACTGATCCTCGCGATCGCAATGGAATCGCTGGTCAAGCTCGTCGCCCTCGTCACCGCCGGCTTCTACATCGTCTTCGTCATCTTCAACGGCCCGGCCCATCTCTGGTCACTGGCGACCGAGAGCCCGGCGGTGCAATCCGCACTTTCCTATGAAACGCCGACGGCGCGGTGGATCCTGCTGATCGTCACCTCCGCCTTCGCGATCATCATGCTGCCCAGGCAGTTCCATGTGACCGTCGTCGAGAACCGCACCGAAGGGGAGTTGCGTACCGCCGGCATTCTCTTTCCGCTCTATCTGATCGGCATCAATCTCTTCGTGCTGCCGATCGCGATTGCCGGCCTCCTCACCTTCTCGGGCTCCGGCGATGCGGATCTTTATCTGCTGACTCTGCCACTCGCCAACGGCCTGCCGCTGCTGACGCTGATTACTTTCATTGGCGGCTTCTCGGCAGCAACGGCCATGGTAATCGTCGCCTCCGTGGCGCTGTCGATCATGATCTCCAACGACATCGTCATGCCGGTGTTCCTGCGCCGCAATCTCAGCCAGCGCGGCGGGCTTCAGGAAAACCTCGCGGGGACGCTGCTCAACATCCGCCGTTCGGCGATCTTCGTCGTCCTCCTGCTCGGCTATGGCTACTACCGCTCCGCCGATATCAGTGCCGGCCTTGCTTCGCTCGGGCTCCTCTCCTTCGTCGCCATCTCCCAGATGGCGCCGGCCATGCTCGGTGGTCTCATCTGGCGCCAGGCGAATGCGCGCGGCGCGATCACCGGCATGGTCTCCGGCTTTTTCGTCTGGGCCTATCTCCTGTTCCTGCCGAGCCTCGGCGGACCGGACAATTCCCAGGTCGCGGCAACGGTGCTGAGCTTCCTGCTGCCATTTACGGACCTCTTTTCGGGTCCCCGCGCCGACCCGTTGGTGAATGCCACGATGCTGAGCCTGCTCGTGAACTGCAGCGCCTATGTGCTCGGCTCGCTGACCCGGACGCCCAAGCCGATCGAGCGCTTTCAGGCCGGCATCTTCATCACCCGGCGGTCGCGCACCGAAGGCACGTTCCGCGGCCGCAAGACCAAGGTCACGGTGCGCGATCTCAAGGCGACGATCGGCCGCTACATGGGCACCGAGCGCATGCAGCGCTCGTTCCACACCTATGAGCGCCAGTCCGGCCGCTGGCTGGACGACAATGCGCCGGCGGACATGGCCGTCGTGCATTTTTCCGAGCAGCTGCTCGGCAGTGCCATCGGCTCGTCCTCGGCGCGGCTCGTGCTTTCGCTCGTCCTGCAGCGCGGCGACGACACGTCGTCGGACACGGCCTGGCTGCTCGACCAGGCGAGCGAGGCGCTGCAATACAATCAGGATATGCTGCAGACCGCGCTCTCGCAGATGGACCAAGGCATTGCCGTCTTCGACAACGCCAACAACCTGATCATCTGGAACCGGCGCTTCCGCCAGCTTCTCGATCTGCCGGAGGCGGCCGGCCAAGTGGGCTTCCCGCTCGCCGATATCGTTTCGATCCTCACCAAGCGCGGCGATATCCGCAAGGATCAGGAAAAGGGATTGATCGCCAACTTCCTGACGCTGGACAAGCCCTTCCTGCTCGAACTTGGCAATGGCGAACGCATCATCGAAGTGCGCACCAATGCCATGCCCGACAAGGGCATCGTCACCACCTATACCGACATCACCCAGCGCGTTGCCGCCGACATGGCACTGAAGCAGGCGAACGAAACGCTGGAACTGCGCGTCGAGGAACGCACCGGCGAACTGACCCGCGTGAACCGGGAACTCGCCGAAGCGCGGGCGGCCGCGGAAGAGGCCAATATCGGCAAGACGCGGTTCTTCGCCGCCGCCGGCCACGATATTCTGCAGCCGCTCAACGCCGCCCGTCTCTATTCGTCCTCGCTGGTCGAGCGGCTGGGCGATTCCGACAACAGCACGCTCGTCGAGAACATCGATTCCTCGCTGGAATCGGTCGAGGCCATTCTTGGCGCCGTGCTCGATATTTCGCGCCTCGACACCGGCGCAATGAAGCCGCGGCTGCAATCCGTGCCGCTCAACGACCTGCTCCGCCGCATCGAGACCGACTTCGCGCCGATCGCGCGCGCCAAGGATCTCGACCTGGTGGTCATGCCGACCTCGCTGGTCGTGCGCAGCGATCCGAACCTTTTGCGCCGCGTGGTGCAGAACCTCGTTTCCAACGCGATCAAATATACGCTCACCGGCAAGGTGCTTGTCGGCGTGCGCAGGCATGGCGCGATGGCGACGATCGAGGTGCTCGATTCCGGCATCGGCATTCCGTCGTCGAAGTTCCGGACGGTCTTCAAGGAATTCGCACGGCTCGACGAGGGCGCGCGCACCGCTTCCGGGCTCGGCCTCGGTCTTTCGATCGTCGATCGCATCTCGCGCGTACTCAACCATCCGGTCAGCCTGCAATCGACACCGGGCAAAGGCACCGGGTTCAAGGTGACGCTGCCGCTGGACGTAAGCGCCGGCGAACCGGTCGCGGTCCGCCCAGTTGTCCCCAACAAGGCGAGCGAGGCGCTCAACGGCTTGCGCGTGCTCTGCATCGACAACGAACCGCGCATCCTCGAGGGCATGAAAGTGCTGCTTTCGGGCTGGGGCTGCGTCGTCAGCACGGCGGAATCGGTTGCCGCCTGTGCCGAGATGACGGGAGAGCCGGCCGAGAAACCGCACGCGATCATCGCCGACTATCATCTCGACGACGGCACTGGCATCGAGGCAATTGCGAAGATCCGGCTTTCCGCCGGCGAGGCGATCCCAGCCCTGCTGGTGACGGCGGACCGCTCGCCGGAAGTGCGCGCCGCGGCCGAGCGCGATGGCGTTTCGATCCAGAACAAGCCGGTGCGGCCGGCAGCGATGCGGGCGTGGCTGACGCAGCTTTCGACGGCGGCGCGAACGGCTGCGGAGTGAGCGGCTTCGGCGTTGCGGCAACGCGCCTGCGATAGACGAATGCTGCTGCAGTGCTCGATTGACCGCCTCAGGCGGCGGCGACGGTGCCGATCTTCGAAAGCTGGATCACTGCCTGGGTGCGGCTGTCGACATTGAGCTTCAACAGGATCGCCGAGACATGCGCCTTGATGGTCGCCTCGGAGACGCCGAGCTCATAGGCGATCTGCTTGTTGAGCAGGCCTTCGCCCAGCATGCTGAGGACGCGTGATTGTTGCGGCGTCAGCGTCTGGAGCCGCTGGAGCAGATCGGCGACTTCCGGTTCGTATTCCTGCGCCTGGTCATAACCCGCCGGCACGAAGACCTCGCCAGCCATGACCTTCTCGATGCCCTCGCGGATCTCTTCGATACCGGCCGACTTTGAGAGGAAGCCGGACGCGCCGAGGTCGAGCGCGCGGTGGATCGTCGCCGGATCGTCATGGGCGGAAACCACCATGACCGGCAGGCTCGGAAACTCGGCCCGAAGTGCAATCAGGCCGGAAAGGCCGCTGACGCCAGGCATGGTCAGGTCCAGAAGAAGGAGATCGGCATCTGGATAATCGGCTGCCGCCTTGCGCGCGGCGGCGAAATCAGCTGCCTCGACGATGGCGGGCGCGCCGTCCATCCCGCTCAGGGCCTGGCGCATGGCGCCACGAAACAGCGGGTGATCGTCCGCGATGATGATGGTCATGTCCGGCGTCATGTCGCTCCCTCCCAAGAGCCCGGTCTGCGACCTGCGCGCCTCCACGCGCCGATCCGCATCCCGCATGGCCGTTCCGGCGTCTCAGGTCTTCTGCGGCTCCGTCGCGGGGTCGCTGCCTTCGAGATCCTTCACGATATCCATGAACTTACGCATCATTCTTTCCATGATGCCCATTGTCCGGTCAATCTCTTCGTCGGTCGGAAGGTTCGGTTTCGCGACGCTTTCACCGGATTTAACGGCCTTTTCCAAGGTCTCTACCCGTTTGGTCAAAAGCTCGATCTCCAGCTCGAGCGCGGAGCGTTCGTCGGCTGCCATGCGGCAGACGAGCTCGCCGCTCCTTTCCTGGCAGAGCGACACTTCGCCGGTTTGCGTGTCGAGCCGGGCAATGCCGGTCTCGGATTTCTGCATGCTGTAGCGGCCGGGCGCCGGATCCTGCGCCGAGGCGATGCCGGCGAATGCCAGGCCGGCTCCGATCAGAAGTGCGACTGTAGCTTTTCTCATGACGTCCTCTCCGTTGCGGTCCTTGCCAGATGACGCCCGGCACATGAACGGGAAGAGCGAAATCGATCTTCACCAAGGATTATGCGCGAATCGACGTCCTTCTGCGATGGACAATCGCTGATATTTGCGGCAAGGCCACGACAGAAGATTACGGGGGCAGACGGGCACAATGGGTTCCATCATCTACAAGATCGTTCCGGCCTCGCTGTGGCAGGAAGCCAAGCGCAGCGGACGCTTCGACGGCGCACCCGTCGACCTTGCTGACGGCTTCATCCATTTCTCCACCGCCGAACAGGCCGTGGAGACGGCAGCGCGGCATTTCGAGGGACAGGAAGGCCTGCTTTTGGTCGCCGTCGACGGCGACGCGCTCGGCGTGGAACTGGTCTACGAACCCTCGCGCGGCGGCGCCCTCTTCCCGCATCTCTATGCACCCCTCTTCCTCTCCGCCGTGGTCTGGGAAAAGCCCCTGCCGCTTGGCGCCGATGGCTCGCATATCTTCCCGGAACTTGACGCATGAATCCGCTTACCAATCTCGCCCGCCGCGGCCTCTTCCTGTTCGATCCTGAGGCCGCGCACGGCCTGTCGATCAAGGCGCTGAAGACCGGGCTCGTGCCCAGCTGTCCTTCCAAGGCCGACAAGCGGCTTTCCCAGACGGTCGCCGGCATCGAGTTCCCAAACCCGATCGGCATGGCGGCCGGCTATGACAAGAACGCCGAGGTGCCGGAAGCGCTCCTGAAGATCGGTTTTGGTTTCACCGAAATCGGCACCGTCACGCCGAAACCGCAGTCCGGCAACGACAAGCCGCGCATTTTCCGGCTGGTCGAGGACGAGGCCGTCATCAACCGCCTCGGCTTCAACAACGAGGGTCATGGCGCGGCGCTGGCGCGGCTCAAGGCCTGCTCGCGCGCTGCGCTGATCGGCGTCAATATCGGCGCCAACAAGGACAGTGCCGACCGCGTTGCCGACTATGTGAACGGCATTCACGCCTTCTATTCGGTCGCCCGTTATTTCACCGCCAACATCTCCTCGCCGAACACGCCGGGCCTGCGCGACCTGCAGGCGCGCGAGAGCCTTGCCGCCCTGCTGTCCGCCGTGCTCGCCGCTCGCGACGAGGAAGCCCGCCGTAGCAACCGGTACGTTCCGGTGTTCCTCAAGATCGCGCCCGATCTGACGGAAGAGGGCATGGACGACATCGCAGCCGAAGTTCTCGCCCACAATCTCGACGGCCTGATCGTCTCCAACACGACGCTTTCGCGCGAAGGCTTGAAGGACCAGAACCAGGCGAAGGAAGCTGGCGGCCTCTCCGGCAAGCCGCTCTTCGAGAAGTCGACGGCGGTGCTTGCCCGCATGCGCAAGCGCGTCGGACCAAATCTGCCGATCATCGGTGTCGGTGGCGTCAGTTCGGCCGAGACCGCGGCAGAAAAAATCCGCGCCGGCGCCGATCTGGTCCAGCTCTATTCCTGCATGGTCTATGAAGGCCCTGCGCTCCCCGGCCGCATCGTGCGTGGCCTTTCCGATCTCTGCGACCGTGAGCGGATCAGCTCGATCCGCGATATCAGAGACAGCCGCCTCGACTACTGGGCCGGCCGGAAGGTCTGACGCGCCTTCGAGGGAATTCTCGAAAGCAGGAACAGGCCGCGCAGCAGCAGGAAAAGATTGAGGCCGGCCCAAAGCCCGTGATTGCCGAAGACGGGCACGAGCACAGCCAGCACCGCCGCGTAGCCGACAAAGGCCGCGACCATCATGTTGCGCATCTCGCGCGACCAGGTGGCGCCGATGAAGACGCCATCCATCAGAAAGGCGAGCGCGCCGGTAGTCGCAGTGACAGCCGCCCAGGGCAGATACTCGTAAGCGGCCGCGCGGACATCGGCGGCCGTCGTCAACAGATTGATGAGCCGATCGCCGAAAAACAGAAGGACGATGGTGGTGACCAAGGCGAGCCCCAGCGACCAGGCAGCCGTCAGGCGTAGCGCGCGATCGAAGGCTGGCCGGTAGAGGGCACCGATCGAGCGGCCGATCAATTGCTCGGCGGCGTTGGCGAGGCCGTCGAGATAGTAGCCGGCGACCAGGAAGATCGTCATCAGCACCGCGTTTGCCGCAAGCGTCACCGGCCCAAAGGCCGTGCCGATGCGCGTCATCAGCGTGAAGGCAGCGAGCAGCACGAAGGAGCGGATCATGATGTCGCGGTTGAGGCCGAAGAGCGGCTTCAATCGTTCGCGATCGAAGATCAGCGCCCAGCTCGGCGCATCCTTGCGGTCGAAACGGCCATAGACGATCGCAAAGCCGGCAAGCGCCCCGATCACCTCGCCTGTGACGGTGGCAAGCGCGACCCCCATCACCCCCCAGCCAAGGACGAGACCGAGCAGGATCGACAGCACGATGTTGATGCCATTGATCAGCGTCTGCAGCATCAGACCGATGGTGCCTTCGCCGCGGCCAAGCACGAAGCCGAGGACGGCGTAGTTCGCAAGGGCTGCCGGTGCCGAAATGATACGACAGAGAAAGTAGGTGCTGGTGACGGCCGCCACCTCCGGCTCAGGTCCCATCAGCCAGAGGCCGCCGGATAACAGAAGAGGCGAAATGAGAACGCTGACCGTGCCGCAGACAAGCGCGATCGTAAGGGACCGCCAGAACACCGCCTGCTGCTCACGTCTGTCACCACGACCGTAGGCCTGAGCAACGAGGCCGGTCGTGCCGGCGCGCAGGAAATTGAAGGTGGTAAAGATCAGGTCGAATATGATGGCGCCGATCGCGAGCCCCGCGAGCAGCGTCGCCTGCCCCATGCGGCCGACAACAGCCGTATCGACCAGGCCCAGCAAGGGCGTCGTCAGGAAGCCGAGCGTCATCGGCAGCGCAATCGCCAGGATCAGCCGATGGGTGACGTGAAAGGCGCCGGCGGGATCGTTCGGCGAGGCGGGAGAGGCGGTCATCGAACGGTCCGGGCGTTATAGGTGAGTGACGACCGTTTTAGGGAAAGTGCATGGGAGGATGCAAGGGACCATGCGCTGTTCAGCGGCGATGAGTGCGTATCTAAGTCTGTGCCTGCCAAAGCCCCTCACCCTAGCCCTCTCCCCGCAGGCGGGGAGAGGGGACGCGCGCAAGCTGAAGCGCCACATCCTGAGCTACCGTCGGCGACAGCTTCAAGCATGGAAATTGCGGGTACGAGCGGGGGCGGCAAGCTGCCTTCTCCCCGCCTGCGGGGAAGGTCCCGGCAGGGGGATGAGGGGCAAAGGTCTAAAGGGATCGGCTGCTAAGCCGGATCAGGCCGACAGCACCATCGCCCAGAACGGGCGGTTGCCGGAGGCGGCGTTCTGGGCGACGGCAACGCCGAGGCCGCGATAGTTGCCGAGCATGTTTTCCAGATGCTTGGGCGACTTGTACCAGGCATCATAGGCGCGTTCGGCGTCGTCCTGGCCCATGGCGATGTTTTCGGCTGCCGGAAGCGTCACGCCCTGGCCCTTCATCCGGTCGTAGAAACTGTCGTTCCAGCCGATCAGATGCTGCATCTTGCCGACCTTGGCCATGCGGGCGGCCTGGTTCATCGCGGCGACCGAGGCCGCGTGGTCCGCCACGAGCTCCGTCAGCCCCTTGCCCTTGCGCAGCTTGTTGACGTAGCCGAGGCTCGCCTCGGTCTGGTCGCTGCCAGTGCCACTATCGGGCGTCAGCAGTTGGGACGTCGTGCAGCCGGCAAGCGCGCCGAGCGAGAGGATGGCGGTTGCACGCAGCAGGCCGCGGCGTTCGATCAAGAGAAACCGGTCGTGCATCATCAGCGCCGGTAGCTCATAACACGCAGGATCACGAAGGCCGGAACGACGATCGCCGCACCGAGCAGCAGATAGTCGCCCACCCGGCCAAGTGCGGCAAAGCCGGTGTACCAGAGGTCGAGCAGGAAGTTGCGGACCGCGAAATAGATGTCGGTCGGATACCAGCCGAAGACGGTCATGACGAAGCCGACGAGGATCGACACCACGACGAGCTTGACCAGCACCCGCAGCGGCGAGTCACCCAAAAATCTGTTCATTCCGTCCGACATCCGCGAACTTCTCCTGTTTGTCTTCACATAAGCCGCGATCGGCAGCGTCGCAAGTCGGCCAGACCTTGCACAGCGCCCAAGCTCTCGGTTTCAGCCAGATTCCGCTTGTGTTTTGCAGCATCCGGCGTCAGAAGCGCTGATCGCAACCGATATCTCACATTGATGACGCTCAACCAGCTCTCCTCCGGCGACCTGATCGCCGACCGCCGCGCCGACTACGCAAAAATGCTTGCCGAAGGCGGCGAGCCCGGAAGTGCTGCCGAACTCATGGCACAGGCGCTGGAACGGGCGCCGGACTGGGCAGCCGGCTGGTTTCGGCTCGCGGACTATGAGGAAAAATCGGGCCGGAAAGAGGCGGCGATCGACGCGCTCAGAAAAACCCTGGCGCTGAGCCCTCAGGACATCTTCGGCGCCGGCCTGAAGCTGGCGCTTCTCGGTGCCGCCGCGGTGCCCGAACAGCCGCCGAGCCTCTATGTCGAGCGCCTGTTCGACGACTATGCCGATCGCTTCGACCAGGCGCTGGTGGAAAAGCTCGGCTACACGGTGCCGCAAAAGCTCGCCGCGCTGATCCAAAGCCACACCGGGGGCCTCATCTTCGAGCATGTGACGGATCTCGGCTGCGGCACCGGCCTCTTCGGCGAACGCATCCGGGATCAGGCGCAATTCCTTGAAGGTTTCGACATCTCCATCAACATGCTCGCCAAGGCCGAGGCGAAATCCACCTACGATCGGCTGGCACGCGCCGATCTTTCGCTCCCGCCGGAAGCTTCCGGCATCTTCGGCAACTTCGCGTCCGCCCGCGCCGATCTCGTCAGCGCCGCCGATGTGCTCATGTATCTCGGCAATCTCGACAGTGTCTTCGACATCGCGCTCCGTCTGCTGGCCGCCGATGGCTACTTCGCCTTTTCCGTCGAGGATGCGGGCGATGGCGTGGAATTTCTGCTGCGCCCCTCGCTGCGCTACGCCCATAGCGAAGCCTATATTCGCGGCCTCTGCACCGCGCACGGGCTGAAGCTGCTGGCCATCGAGCGTACCGTCATACGCATGGATGCCGGCGAACCGGTTTTCGGCATCCTGTTCCTGGCGCGCAAGCCTGCATAAAACGCAAGGCAGAGTCGCAAAAATAAGTCAGCAATACTGACATATTTTTCTTGAATATTGTTGTGCGTTGCAGCATTGCTGCGGCCATCGCAATCGAGGTTTTGCCATGGCTCAGATCAGCAGCGTTTTCGGTATCTGGAACACCAGCCCGACCCGGCATACGGCGGTCGAGGACCTGCAGGGCATCTTCACCGGCAGCCTGATCGCCGCGCTCGGCCTCTATTTTCTCGCAAGTGCCGGCCTGCTCACCGGCAGCACGGCGGGCGTCGCCTTCCTGCTGCACTATGCGTTCGGCATCAATTTCGGTCTTGCCTTCTTCCTGCTCAACCTGCCGTTCTTCTATCTGTCGCTGAAGCGGCTCGGCCCGGCCTTCACCGTCAAGACCTTCATCGCCATCGGCGTGACCTCGTTCCTGACCGACATCCAATCGCGCCTCTTCCAGATCGGCACGATCCAGCCGGCCTGGGCAGCGCTGCTTGGCGGCCTGCTGCTCGGTTATGGCTTGCTCGCGCTCTATCGCCACCGCGCCAGCCTTGGCGGCGTCGGCATTCTCGGCATCTACCTGCAGGAGCGCTTCGGCATTCGCGCCGGCCTCGTGCAGCTTGCGATCGACATGGTCGTGCTCGTCGCCGCCTTTGGGGTGACGACGCCCACGGTGGTCGCCTGGTCGGTGCTCGGCGCGGTCGTGCTCAACCTGTTTGTGGCCATCAACCACCGCGCCGATCGTTACATCGCACTCTAGATCAGTCCAGTCGTCACGCGGAAACGATTGCTGGGCTGTCTCAGGCGACCCTTTCCCGGTGCGTCGACCGGATGCGGAGAGCAGAAGCCGACGGCGATCCAATTTCGAACAGGAGTCAATGTGCCGCCCGGCGGCAGGTCTTCCGGGCTTCTCTTTTGGCAGATTTGATCTACCTTTGTTCTCCGTGAACAGGATCGATTCCAGAGAACCGCAAGGTGATGCCTTGACCTTGCCCGCCCCCTTTCTGCGCTGGTTCGGCGAGAAGGGCTGGCGGCCGCGCGCCCACCAGCTTGAGCTCCTGGCACGCGCCGAGGCGGGGGACAGCACGCTGCTGATCGCACCGACAGGTGCCGGCAAGACGCTTGCCGGCTTCCTGCCTTCGCTGGTCGATCTCACCCGCCGCGGCAAGATCCCGCCCGGCTCCGCCTTCGTCGGCATCCATACGCTCTACATTTCGCCTTTGAAGGCGCTTGCCGTCGATATCGAGCGCAACCTGATGAAACCGGTCGGCGAAATGGGCCTGCCGGTTCGCATCGAAAACCGCACCGGCGACACGCCCACCGCCAAGCGGCAGCGACAGAAGCTCAATCCACCCGACATATTGCTGACGACGCCGGAACAGCTGGCGCTGCTGCTTGCCAATGGCGAGGCGACGCGCTTCTTCAAAGACCTGCGCTACGTCGTCTTCGACGAGCTGCACTCGCTCGTCACCTCGAAGCGCGGCCATCTGCTCTCCCTCGGCCTCGGGCGGCTTCGCCGGCTGGCGCCGCGGCTGCAGACGATCGGGCTCTCGGCAACGGTTTCCGATCCCATGGACCTGCAGCGCTGGCTGGCGCCACAGGAGCCGAACACGAACAATCACGCAGGGCTCGTGCTTGTCGAAGGCGGCGCCAAGCCGCAGATCTCCATCCTCAAGACGGAAGAGCACGTGCCCTGGGCCGGGCACTCGGCGCGCTACGCCATCGCCGATGTCTACGCCGCGATCAAGGAGCACGGCACCACCCTGCTCTTCGTCAACACCCGCAGCCAGGCGGAACTGCTCTTCCAGGAACTCTGGACGATCAACGACGACAATCTGCCGATCGCGCTGCATCACGGTTCGCTCGATGTCGCCCAGCGCCGCAAGGTCGAGGCGGCGATGGCCGAGAACCGGTTGCGCGCTGTCGTCGCGACCTCGACGCTCGACCTCGGCATCGACTGGGGCGACGTCGATCTCGTCGTGCATGTCGGTGCGCCGAAGGGGGCAAGCCGTTTGGCCCAGCGCATCGGCCGCGCCAACCACCGCATGGACGAACCCTCGAAGGCGATCCTGGTGCCGGCCAACCGCTTCGAGGTGATGGAATGCCAGGCGGCGCTCGACGCCAACTATATCGGCGCGCAGGACACGCCGCCGGTCGGCAAGGGCGCGCTCGACGTGCTCGCCCAGCACGTGCTCGGCATGGCCTGTGCCGCGCCTTTCGACCCGCTGTCGCTTTACGACGAGATCACCAGTGCCTCGCCCTATAGGACGCTCGCCTGGGAGACCTTCGAGCGGGTGATCGATTTCGTCGCGACCGGCGGTTATGCGCTGAAGACCTATGAGCGCTACGCCCGGATCCGCAAGACCAAGGACGGGCTCTACCGCGTCTCCAATCCGCTGGTGGCGCAACAATACCGCCTGAATGTCGGCACCATCGTCGAGTCGCCGATGCTGAACGTGCGCATGGTCAAACGCAACCAGCGCGGCTCGCTCGGTCGCGGCGGCATGTCACTCGGCAAGGTCGAGGAGTATTTCCTCGAAATGCTGTCCCAGGGCGACACCTTCATGTTCTCCGGCAAGGTGCTGCGCTTCGAGGGCATTCGCGAGAACGAATGCCTCGTCAGCCAGGCCTTTACCTTTGACCCGAAGGTGCCGAGCTATGCCGGCGGCAAGTTTCCGCTCTCGACCTATCTGGCACAGCAGGTTCGCAGGATGCTCGCCGATCCGGCGCGCCGGGCGGCGCTACCGGAACAGGTGCGCGACTGGCTCTCGCTACAGAAGGACGTCTCGATGCTGCCGCGCGAGGACGAGCTTCTGATCGAGACCTTCCCGCGCGGCAGCCGCCACTACATGGTCATCTACGCCTTCGAAGGACGACTGGCGCACCAGACGCTCGGCATGCTGCTCACCCGCAGGCTCGACCGCGCCGGCTTGAAGCCGCTCGGCTTCGTCGCGACGGATTACTCGCTGGCGGTCTGGGCGCTCGACGACCTCGGCGCCACCTTCAAGCTCAAGCGCGGCGCGCTTGCCGAGCTGTTCGACGAAGACATGCTCGGCGATGACCTCGAAGCCTGGCTGAACGAGTCCTTTCTTCTGAAACGCACCTTCCGCAACTGCGCCGTCATCGCCGGCCTCATCGACCAGCGTCACCCCGGCAAGGAGAAGACCGGTCGGCAGGTGACGGTCTCGGCCGACCTCATATACGACGTATTGCACGCGCACGAGCCGGATCACCTGCTGCTCGAAGCGACCCGCAACGATGCGGCAACGGGGCTTTTGGACATCGCTCGGCTCGGGGATATGCTGAAGCGAATCAAGGGCCACATCACCCACAGGCGTCTCGACCGGATCTCGCCGCTGGCGGTGCCTGTGATGCTGGAGATCGGCAAGGAAATGATCCAGGGCGAAGCGCAGGACTTCCTGCTTTCGGAGGCCGCCGACGACTTGATCCACGAGGCGATGGGCGGTCTGGATGTGGATTGATAGGAAAATGGCTTTGAGAACGAGCAGTCTAACGAATTGGGCCGGTCACTTCCGTCTCGACAGTCAGTCGCGTGCGGGATCGTGACCATGCACCGCCTCGCCCACGCCCTATCAGCTCAGACGACTGCCCCCCTCCTCCACGCCCAGACGATCGTGAACGGCGTCGTCGCGATCTGCGATCCGCTCGGCAGTCTCTACCTGCCCGAGACCGGCACGCTCGTGGTTTCCGACCTGCATCTGGAAAAGGGTTCGGCGTTCGCCCGCCGCGGCATGCTTTTGCCGCCCTATGACACGCTTGCGACGCTGCGCGTGCTGGAGGCGGCGATCGTGCGCCACGACCCGAAACTCGTCATCAGCCTCGGCGACAATTTTCACGATCGTGTCGGTTCGGCCGTGATGCCGGACGCCTTCCGGCACATGATCGCGGCGATGGCGCTCGGGCGCGAGTGGGTCTGGATCAACGGCAATCACGATCCGGATGGCGCCTTCGGGCTCCCGGGCGCCTCGATGGACGAGCTCAACCATGCGGGTCTTGCCTTCCGGCACGAGCCCAAGCGCGGCGATGCCGTTGGCGAGATCGCCGGGCATCTGCATCCGGCGGCAACGGTGGTGAGACGCGAAAGGGCCGTGCGCCGCGCCTGCTTTGCGACGGATGGCACGCGCATGCTGATGCCCGCCTTCGGGGTCACGACCGGCGGGCTAGATCTGCGACACCGGGCCATGACCGGCCTCTTCGACCGCAGCAGGCTGGTCGCCCACATGCTCGGTCGCGACCGGATCTATTCGGTCCGGTTTGCCAATCTGATTGCCTGACGCTTGGGGAAGGCGTGCGGTTCCGTCCGCACACCGCCGACCCCGTGATCAGAACGCGTTGAAGGTCAGCGTCGTCAACGAGCGCGAGATACCCGGCACCGTGGCAATGTTGTCGTTGATGAACTTGCCGATGTCCTGGCCTTCCTCGATGTAGACCTTGATGATCAGGTCGTAGTCGCCGCTGGTCGAGTACATTTCCGAAACGATTTCCTTGCGGTAGATCTCGTCAGCGACCTCGTAGGTCTTGCCGGGAGCGCACTGCAACTGGACAAAAATCGGTTTCATCGAGCTTCCTCTGTCTGTGTGGCGTCGCTTGCCGCTACCAGCGCAAGCATCGCCTTCTCGAACTTCAGCGCGCGTTCGGCGCGGCGTGTTCAGATCAACATGTTCGAGATGCCTGGGTATCTTATCCCTACAGCATCCTGCTGCCCTTTCTTTAAACGCACGCCGGGCAAAAGAAAACGCAGGGTAAGCTCCTGGCCCAACTATTCCTTGCGGAAGATCACGCTGGCACCCCAGCCGGTGATGACTGCGAGCAGCACGGCGACGAGACCGTAGAAGAGCGGTTGCTGATGCGCTGCCTGGGTAATGAACTGTTCCAGACCAGTCTTGACGACACGCAACGGCAGCGCCTTGGCGGCGACGAAGACACCGTCGCGAAAGAGGTAGGCGCGCACCACGTGGACGCCGTTCGGCACGTTCGCCGGCAGGCGCACCGACGCCTTGAACAGGCTCGCACTGATGAACTGCACCCCGCCCGGATCGCGCTCGTAGACGCCACTCGTTTCGCGGATGCGGCGAAAGGCGTTGCGGAACTCGCCGAGATTGCTGCCGTCGCCGACGAAGCCGAGCGGCACCAGCCGCATGTGATCGACGCCGATGCCCATATTGCCCATCTCGCCGGGCGGCGCGATCGTTTCGATGTCGCGCGTGCTCGACAGCGAATAGGATTCCGGCACCAGCTCGAAGGTCATCGACCGCGTGTTTACCCAGATGCCGAAGACGCGCTCCTTCTTGCGCACCGTCGCATTGTCCTTGGGGCCTTCGAGGGACACGATGATGTTGTACCTGCCCTGGGCCAGCAGTCCCTGGTCGAAACCATCGACGGCGCCGAAGATCGTCAGATCCGCGCCGCGGAAATCCGAGGTGATGGCAATCTCGTCGGTGGAGATGCCGATCTCCAGCTTCTCGGTGAAATCGGCGTTCTCGTCCTGCAGTGCCGCATGGGTCGGAGCGGCGACGGCGAGTGCCAGAAGGGCGAGAGCTGTGCGCGCGAACCGGATCATCAGAAGCCGAGCCCCGCTGATACGACCGAATAGATATCCTTCGGCGGAATGACGAGCTCGATCGCCAGACGAATGCCGACGGCAAGGACGAGCAACGCCAAGAGCGCTCGCAATTGTTCGCCGCGCAGCTTCTGGCCGACGCGCACGCCGTATTGCGCGCCGATGACGCCGGCGATCATCAGGACGAAGGCGAGTACGATATCGACGGTATAGTTGGTCGACGCCTGGACGATGACCGTATAGGCCGAGACGAAGACGATCTGGAACAGCGACGTGCCGACGACGACGTTGGTCGGGATGCGCAGGAGATAGATCATTGCCGGCACCATGATGAAGCCGCCGCCGACGCCCATGATCGAGGTCAGGATACCGATGCAGAAGCCGAGGAAGGCAACCGGAATGACGCTGAGATAGATCTTCGACTTCTTGAAACGCATCTTCAACGGCAGGCCGTGCACCCAATTGTGCTGGCCGGGGCGACGCAGGGTCGTCGCCTCGTTCTTGGCGGCCTTGCGCATGGCGACGATGCTTTCCCAAAGCATCAGACCGCCGACAGTGCCGAGCAGCACGACGTAGAGCAGCGAGATCACCAGATCGAGCTGGCCGAGGCGGCGCAGCAGCGAAAACAGCCAGACGCCGACCGTCGCGCCCACGAGGCCACCGCAGAGCAACACCGTGCCGAGCTTGATATCGATGGTGCCGCGCCGAAAATGCGTGATCGCGCCGGATATCGACGAGGCAACCACCTGGTTGGCGCCGGTCGCCACCGCCACGACAGGCGGAATATTGTAGAAGATCAGGAGCGGCGTGATCAGGAAACCACCGCCAACGCCGAACATGCCGGAAAGAAAGCCGACGGCCGCGCCCATACCGAGAATGATGAGTATGTTCACCGACAACTCTGCGATGGGCAGATAGATCGTCACGCCGGGTCCTCGATATGCCAACGGCCCGCAATGCGGGCAAACCGGTTAGTGTGGCAAGCAATTCACCACGAATGAGGGATTATTCGAAAGGCCGGCACCTCTCCCGAGGGCGAGGCGGCTTCCGTCATGCACTCCTGCAGCGTTGCGCTTCCGCCAGGACATGCCAAGGTCACAACCGGACCTTGATTGCTGCATCAGTTCTTCCCTAGCCTGATTCCGATTAAGGAATTATGCAGCAGGCCCGACATTTCAACCTTTTCAGCCACATGGCAGACGGCTTCGCCACCCGCAACCCGTGTCGCCCGGCTCTGCGGCTTTATTACGGCGCAAGCCCAAGGGTCAGGAATTGCGCTTCAGCAATTCCTTGACCAACTGCTCGGTGATTTCGCCCGTCGGCTCCTGGCCGACCGACTTCTGGAAGGCCTTGATGGCAGCCACGGTCTTCTTGCCCATCTGGCCGTCGGGCTTGCCGGCGTCGAAGCCGTTGTTGTTCAGGATCGCCTGGATATTGCGGACCGCCTTGGTCATGTCGACGCTGGCGGTCTTGTTGGCCGGGCCGACCCAGGCATCCGGAACGTCGACCGTGTTCGCCTTGGCGTCGACCGGCTGCACCTTCCAGGCATCGGCCTTCGCCTTGGCGCTTTCGAGCTGCTCAGGCTTCATCGCCTTGGCAACTTCGTCACGCTTGGCGGCGGCATCCATGTCGCCTTCGCGGGCGGCGGCGGAGAACCATTTGTAGGATTCGGTCAGGTCCTGCGGCACGCCGTTGCCACGCGCATAGAGGACGGCGAGGTTGAACTGGCTATCGCGAATGCCGAGTTCGGCAGCCTTCGCGAACCACTTCGTTGCCTCGGCAAAGTCAGGCGAAGCATCGCGGCCACTCGCCAGCATGACCGCGAGGTTGTGCATGGCGCTGGCATTGCCCTGGCCGGCGGCGGCGAGATAGAGCGCCTTCGCCTTGGAGGCGTCACGCGTTAGGCCCATGCCTTTTTCATACATGCTCGCGAGGCGATACTGCGCCGGAACGACGCCGGCGTCGGCGGCGCGCTGATACCACTTGGCGGCTTCCGCCATGTTTTCAGGAACGCTGCGGCCTTCGCTAAAGCGGGCGCCGATTTCGTAGAAGGCAAGCGGGTCGCCGCCCTTGGCGGCCGTCACCAGGGCTGCCGGGCCGAAGCCTTCCGGCAGCACGATCTCGCTCGGTGCGGCCACCGGCGCCAGCGCGGTCGTTGCCGCGCCCTCGGCCGGAGAACTGATAAGGGCCGCACCACTGGCGGGTGCGTTGCCAGCGGGCGTCGCCTGGAACTCGGAGGCCGCCGAAGCGGTTTTCGTTTCTGCGACCGGCGCGAGCATCGGTGCCTTCTCTTCGGCCGGTGTCGCAATGGTGGTCGTCGGCACGGCCGTCGCCGGTACCGAGATCGAAGCTTCGGATACCTTCGCCGGGGCTTCAACGGAATCGACCGGTGCTGCGACTGCGATTTCGGATGCCGTGACCGGCGTTTCAGCCGGGGCTACGGCCGCGGTCTGCGGCAGAAGGCCTTCGACGATCTTGTTTTCGCGCGATTCCGGCACCGCCTGCTGCTCGATGATCGCGGCCGGCTCCACCGGTGCGGTCTCTTGCTTCTTCAGCATATTGCTGACCAGCGGATAGGACATGATCGCCAGCAGGACCGCGCCGACGGCCATGAGGATGGGCCGGCGGTGACGGGCAAAAGCGCCGCCGATGCCGGAGGTCTTTCCGCTTTGACCGACCTTGTTCAAGGTGTCGGCCTCTTCAACGGCGAGCTGGGCAGCACGGCGGGCGGCAGCGATGAAGTCCGACTTGTCGCCATCGGCAGGCTGAATGCCTGCCTTGTTCATCTGCCCGGCGCGCACGCGTTCCAGGATCTTCTTGACATCGGGAACGCCGGAACCCGGCTCCAGCAGCTGGTTGGCTTCCTCGGGCGCAAGCATTTCGGAGGGATCGATCGACGGGGTCGGCTCGACGAGCTGTCGGGACTGCTCCTGCTCGTGCACCGGCTCGGACCGCTTGCCGGAGAAGCGCCGGGTCAGGCCGGCAAGCAGGCCGGTGCGGGCTGCAGCGGCGGGTTCACGCGCATCTTCGACTTCAACGGTCGAGACCTGCCGGTCATCGGCAAACGCCGTTGCCGGCTCGTCCGTCTGGGCGACCACAGCCTGATCTTCGGCCTGCAGCGCACGGACGTTGCGCTGCAGGTCCTCGTAGCGGTCATCGAGGTCGTTGCCGCCGAAGGGATCGAGTTCCGGCTGCGCTGCCCTCGGCATCTGCGCGGGTTCGCGCAGCACCGGCGTCTCAGCCCGTGCCGGCATTGCCGGCTCGCGATTTTCGATGCGCTCCAGCTTGTCGGCGATATGCACGAGGGTCTCGTGCAGCGCCTCGAAGGTGCGCGCCGTGCGCTCCTCGCTGGAGCGGCTGAGGTCCTCGAGCGTGCGAAGGTCTTCGGCAAGCGCCGAGATTGCGGCCAGATCTCCACCGGAACCCCGCGGAGAGCCGTTCTTGGCATAGGCTTCCATCACCGCTTCGGCCGCCTGGCGAGCGGCCTCGACGATGTATTCGTCGCTGGTCGAGAGGTAGTCCTCGAGCGCGCTCATGCGGTTTTCGAAATCGACGGGCACCGCGCTCGCAGCGACGTCCGCGCGCGGCTGGCTGACCAGCGTCGACAGATTGGCGATCTGCGCTTCGAGGTTCTGCAGGGCGACACGATCATCGAACGGCGCAGCGTGGGTCTCTTCCAGACGCTGCGCGATGCCGACAAGGCGATCTTCCAGCCGGTCGAAGCGCGGATCGGAGGCCGGTTGAACGCCATGGGCGTCGAGTTCGTCGATCCGGCGTGCCAGATAGTCGAGCCGCTCGGCCAGTGTGTCGTTGACGCTGCCCTGGTCCAGGGCCTCGATCTTGCGCGAAATATCCGACAGATAATCGTTGAGATCCGACTGCGCGGTCCTGTTGCTGCGCTCCATCACCAGCGAAAGCTGGTCGAGACGCTCTTCGAGACGGGCGGCCGCCTTTTCGCCGGCGAGATCTTCGACCCGGGCGGTCAAGGCTTCCAGGCGGGCGCCGAGGCCGGAATCGTTCGGGCGCGACAGGCTGTCGATCTGACGGGACAGGTCGCCAAGCCGGCTTTCCAGCCGGTTGACGAAGCTACCGTCGAGACCCGTCGCCGTGCGACTGTTGGCAGCGATCGCGCGGCTGATTTCATCGAGCCGACCGTCGAGATCCGCAAACTGCGAAACGAGACGGCGGTCATCGGGTTGGATCTGGCGGCCCAGCATTTCGATGGCCTGGGCGACGGCGATCAGTTTGTCCTCAAGCGCGTCGACGGCCGAGCTGCCCTTCAGCGAGCCGATCTGCGACTTGATCTCGTCCAGGCGGTAGGCCAGCGCCACCAGCTCGTCGTCGCGGTTCTGATCAAACGCGATCAGCCGATCCTCGACGCCGGTCCAGCGGTTTTCCATGCGGCGCATGCTGTCTTCACGCGCAAGGCCGTCGATCATCGCACGCAGTTCGTCGAAGTCGCCACGCAGCGCGTCGGCCTGGGCGGGCGAGGCCTGGCGGCCGAGCTGCTGGATGCTGTCGGCAAGACGCTGCATGTCGCCGCGCACGTCTTCGGCGAAGCTGTGATCCTGCGCCTGAGCCTTGATGCCGCGAATCTCGGACCTGAGCGAATTCATCTCGCGCGTGAGGCCATCGGTGATGTCGCGCTTCAGGTCCTGGCGCAGACCGACGAGCGCCTCGGCGATATCGTTAACGGCCAAAGACGGGCGCTGCGGCTGGCTGTGCAACGGTTGCAGGCGGGGCTCTTCGGTAAGACGGTCAGAGGCCGGACGTTCGGGAACATAGCGTTCCGGTTCGCGCGCCGACATTCGGTCGCGAAGCGGCGGGCGCTCGCGCGAAGCGCTGAGGCTGCGCTGGCGCTGCATGATTTCGGCGACGGCGTCACGGGGCGTTGCGGGTTCCCTGGCTGGTTCGCGGGCCGGAAGACGCTCGGGAGGCCTTGGCGCCACGTCGCGGGCAGCGCCGCTCATCAGGCCTTCGATCCGCGCCTCAAGTCCTTCGATGGTGCGGTTCAAAGCGTCGAGCGACGGCCGCTCGCTATAGGACTGGCTGCCTGCGCGCTGAGGATTTGATCGCGATCCATTCATGGTGTTCTTCGCCCCTGTCGTCGGCCATCCCGAAAGTCGTCACGGAAGAAAACAGCTTTCCTCACCCCTGTGGCGCTTCCGACGTGGGCAAAGCTACAACGACACGACGCCAGGACCGGTTGCAGCTTTGACCATCTCAACACGCACCTTTCACGAAACGTGGTAAATAAGCCGTTAATCTGCCCAGGATTTTTAACGATTTGGCAGGATCGTACCGTGAGCGCGGGTTGCCGGCGCCCCTTTCGGCTCCCCTGGTGCCGCGACGAAACTTCGCAGCCCGCAATTTTTGACGTTTACGCAAACGTCAAAATTTTGTAGCATCCGGCCAACGATGCGAGACCGCCCTGGAGCATGCCGCTTTCCTGTGGAATCACTGGAAGGGAAAGATGCTCTAGAATCAAAGAGGATGGCGGCGCATCCGGCATCCTGCAACCGGGCGTCGACGACGAGGTACGGCGCCCGAAGCACCAAAAGGCGAGGAAAGCATGCCCATCTACAAAGCCCCGGTCGACGATACCCTCTTCATCCTGAACGACGTGCTCGGCATCGAGCGCTACAACAACCTGCCCGGTTTTGCTGATGCTACGCCGGACATGATCGAAGCGATCGTCGGCGAAGCGGCCAAGCTTGCCGAGGAAGCCCTGTTCCCGGTCAATCTCTCCGGCGACCAGGAAGGCTGCAAGCGCCGCGACGACGGCTCGGTCAGCGTACCCAAGGGCTTCAAGGAAGCCTTCGACCTCTACCGCGAAGGCGGCTGGCTCGGCCTCGCCGTTCCGGAGGAATTCGGCGGCCAGGGCCTGCCCTACACGCTGCACACCGCCGTCGGCGAGTACATGTCGTCCGCCAACATGGCACTGACCATGTATCCCGGCCTCACCCAGGGCGCGATCGCCGCGATCCTGGTGCATGGAACCGACGAGCAGAAGCAGGCCTATCTGCCGAAGATGGTTGCCGGCACCTGGACCGGCACGATGAATCTCACCGAGCCCCATTGCGGCACCGATCTCGGCCTGCTGCGCACCAAGGCAGTGCCCACCGGCAACGGCGCCTACAAGATCTCCGGCCAGAAGATCTTCATCTCGGCCGGCGAACACGACATGTCGGATAACATCATCCATCTGGTGCTCGCCCGCCTTGAGGGCGCGCCTGATGGTGTGAAGGGCATTTCGCTGTTCATCGTTCCGAAGTTCAAGCTCAATGCCGACGGCGAGCCTGGCGACCGCAACGGCGTTTCCTGCGGCGCGATCGAACACAAGATGGGCATCCACGGCAACTCGACCTGCGTCATGAACTATGACGAGGCCGAAGGTTACCTCATCGGTACGGAGAACAAGGGCCTCAACGCCATGTTCGTCATGATGAACGAGGCCCGCCTCGGCGTCGGCCTGCAGGGCCTGTCGATCGCCGAAATCGCCTACCAGAACGCCGCCAACTATGCCCGTGACCGCATCCAGGGCCGCTCGCTTTCCGGGCCGAAGGCGCCGGACAAGAAGGCCGACCCGATCATCGTGCATCCGGATGTGCGCCGCACGCTGATGACGATCCGCGCCTTCAACGAGGCCGGCCGCGCCTTTACGCTCTGGACCGCGCTGAAATCCGATATCGCCCACCGCTCCGACAATGACGCCGACCGCCAGACGGCCGACGACATTCTCGGCCTGATGACGCCGATCCTGAAGGGCGTGCTCACCGACAAGGGCTTCGACCACGCGGTCATGGCACAGCAGATGTTCGGCGGCCACGGCTATATCGAAGAACACGGTATGAGCCAGTATGTCCGTGATGCCCGTATCGCGATGATCTACGAAGGCGCCAACGGCATCCAGGCGCTCGACCTCGTCGGGCGCAAGCTGGGCCTCAATGGCGGTCGCGCCGTCATGGCACTGTTCAAGGAAATCGGCGATTTCTGTGAGGAAAACCGCAACAACGAGAAGCTGGCGAGCTACACCAAAGCGTTGAAGAAGGGCCTCAACGACCTGCAGGCCGCCACCATGTGGTTCATGCAGAACGCTATGGCCAAGCCCGACAATGCCGGCGCCGGCTCGACCGACTACATGCACCTCTTCGGCCTCGTCGTGCTTGGTTACATGTGGGCAAAAATTGCGAAGACTGCTGAGGAAAAACTTGCCTCTGGCGAAACGGCGCGCGCAGACTATCTGAAGAACAAGCTGATCACCGCGACCTTCTTCATGGAAAGGATTCTGCCGGAAACGGCCCTGCGCAAGGCCCGCATCGAGACCGGCGCCGACACGCTGATGGCGCTCGACGCGGCCGCCTTCTGAGCCGTTCGATTTCAAACTGTTTTGACGGGCAGCACCTGATGGTGCTGCCGAAAGGGAGATGAGACATGACGAAAGTCTTCGTTTACGACCACGTGCGCACGCCGCGCGGCCGTGGCAAGAAGGACGGATCGCTGCACGAAGTGCCATCCGTTCGCCTCGCCGCCAAGATGCTGGAGGCGGTGCGTGACCGCAACGACCTTGATACTTCGACCGTGGACGACATCATCATGGGCTGCGTCGATCCGGTGATGGATGCCGGTTCGGTGATCCCGAAGGCAGCCGCCTTCGAAGCGGGCTATTCCACCCGCGCGCCGGGCATGCAGATCTCGCGCTTCTGCGCCTCCGGTCTCGACGCCATCAACTTCGGCGCGGCCAAGATCGCCCAGGGTGCAGACGACATCGTGATTGCCGGCGGCGTCGAGAGCATGTCGCGCGTCGGTCTCGGCATGTCCGGCGGCTCCTGGTTCATGGACCCCTCGGTCAACCTGCCGGCCTTCTTCATGCCGCAGGGTGTTTCTGCCGACCTGATCGCCACGAAATACGGTTTCAGCCGCGACGACGTCGACGCCTATGCGGTGGAAAGCCAGAAGCGCGCGGCGCATTCCTGGGAGAAGGGCTATTTCAAGAAGTCCGTCGTGCCGGTCAAGGACGGGAACGGTCTGACGATCCTCGACCGTGACGAGCACATGCGTCCGGGCACCGACATGCAGGCGCTCGCCTCGCTCAACCCGTCGTTCCAGATGCCGGGCGAAATGGGCGGCTTCGAAGCCGTCGGCATCCAGGCGCATCCGGAGATCGAGAAGATCAACTACGTGCACCACGCCGGCAACTCGTCGGGCATTGTCGATGGCGCCGCAGCCGTGCTGCTCGGCTCCAAGGCCGGCGGCGAGAGCATGGGCCTGAAGCCCCGCGCCCGCATCCGCGCCTTCGCCAATATCGGCTCCGATCCGGCGCTGATGCTGACGGGCCCGGTCGACGTCACCGAAAAGCTTCTGAAGCGCGCCGACATGAAGCTGTCGGATATCGACCTCTTCGAACTCAACGAAGCCTTCGCCGCCGTCGTGCTGCGCTACATGCAGGCCTTCGACATCCCGCACGACAAGATCAACGTCAACGGCGGCGCGATCGCCATGGGCCATCCGCTCGGCGCCACCGGCGCGATGATCCTCGGCACCGTGCTCGACGAGCTGGAGCGTCGCGATCTCAACACCGCGCTCGTGACGCTCTGCATCGGCGCCGGCATGGGCACGGCCACGATCATCGAAAGGGTCTGACGATGGACGTGATGCGCCGCTCTTTTCTCGGACTGATGGGCCTGGGGCTGCTTGCAGCCGCCGGCTGCGTCTCCGACGAGGAAGGCGGCGACAGCTTCACGCTCACCGGTGCGATCACCAATGTCGCCAGCGGCCCGGTTCCGGCCGGCACGGTCACGATCAGGCTCGAAGAGCAGGGCGTGGCTGACGCCGCTGCCAAGCTGATCGCGGAAACCTCCGTCGTCAGCGATGGCAAGGCGACCCGCGTGCCCTTCGTGCTGCAGGTGCCCAAGCCCGAATTGGACAAGGCCGTCGATGCGGGCTTCACCATCCGCGTCGAGCGCGACAGCCGGCTGATCGCCACCAATACCAGCAAACAACGTTACAGCGGCAGATCGAATATCTCGCTGCGCATCGAACCCATTCTCTACTGAGGGGGAGAACCATGACGAATTACACCAATTTCAAGATCGAGACCGACGCCGACGGCATCGCACTCGTCACCTGGGACATGCCTGAGAAGTCGATGAACGTCTTCACCCAGGAGGTGATGGAGGAACTGAATGCCATCGTCGACGCAACGACTGCCGACGCAGCGGTCAAGGGCGTTGTCTTCACGTCCGGCAAGTCGACCTTCTCCGGCGGCGCTGATCTGTCGATGATCAAGTCGATGTTCACCTTCCAGCAGGAAGAGAAGAAGAAGGATCCGGATAACGCCGCCCAGAAGCTCTTCGACCTGGTCGGGCGCATGACCGGGCTCTTCCGCAAGCTCGAAACCTCGGGCAAGCCCTGGGTCTCGGCGATCAACGGCACCTGCATGGGCGGCGCTTTCGAGCTTTCGCTCGCCTGCCACGGCCGCGTTGCTTCCAATTCCAAGTCGGTGAAGATCGCCCTGCCTGAAGTCAAGGTCGGCATTTTCCCGGGCGCCGGCGGCACCCAGCGCGTGCCGCGGCTCACCAATGCGCAGGACGCGCTGCAGATGATGACGACGGGCTCGTCGCTGACGTCGGCGCGCGCCAAGGCGCTCGGCCTCGTGCATGAAGTCGTCGAAGCCGACAAGCTCATCGACGCCGCCAAGGCGATGATCAAGAACGGCCTGAAGCCGGTCCAGCCCTGGGACGAAAAGGGTTACAAGGTTCCGGGCGGCGGCATCTGGACGCCGGCCTCGGCCCAGCTCTGGCCGGCCGCTTCCGGCATCCTGCGCCGCGAGACCTACGGCAACTATCCGGGCGCCGTTGCCATCCTGAAATGCGTCTATGAAGGCCTGCAGGTGCCGTTCGACACGGCGCTCAAGATCGAGCAGCGCTACTTCACCGAGATCCTTCAGACGACCGAAGCCTTCTCGATGATCCGTTCGCTGTTCGTCTCGATGCAGGAACTCGGCAAGGGCGCCCGCCGCCCGGCCGGTGTGCCGAAATCGGAATTCAAACATGTCGGCGTCGTCGGCGCCGGCTTCATGGGCGCCTCGATCGCCTATGTGACGGCTGCCGCCGGCATTGCCGTCACGCTGATCGACCGCGACATGGAAGCGGCCGAAAAGGGCAAGGCCCACTCGGAAGGCCTGGTCAAGGATTCGGTCGGCAAGGGCCGCCTGACCAAGGAAGAAGGCGAAGCGCTGCTTTCCCGCATCACGCCTTCGGCCGACTACAACGACCTGAAGGAAGTCGGCCTTGTGGTCGAAGCCGTCTTTGAAGACCGCCAGGTCAAGAAGGACGTCATCGAGAAGGTCGAAGCGGTGATCGGCGAAGACACGATCTTTGCCTCCAACACCTCGACACTACCGATCACCGGCCTTGCCAAGAACTCCAAGCGCCCCGGCCAGTTCATCGGCATCCACTTCTTCTCGCCGGTCGAAAAGATGATGCTGACCGAAGTGATCCTCGGCAAGGAAAGCGGCGACAAGGCGCTCGCCGTCGCGCTCGACTATGTCGCCGCGATCAAGAAGACGCCGATCGTCGTCAACGACACGCGTGGCTTCTATGTCAACCGCTGCGTCTTCCGCTACATCCACGAAGCCTATGACATGCTGATCGAAGGCGTGCCGCCGGCGATGATCGAGAATGCCGCCAAGATGGCCGGTATGCCGGTTGGACCGCTGTCGCTCAACGACGAAGTGGCGATCGACCTCAGCCAGAAGATCCTCAAGGCCACCGTCGCCGACCTCGGCGAAAAGGCCGTCGATCCCAAGCACATGGCGCTGATCAACAAGATGGTCGACGACCTCGACCGTCGCGGCCGCAAGAACGGAAAGGGCTTCTACGAGTATCCGGTGAAGCCCGCCAAGAAGTATCTTTGGCCGGAGCTGAAGACGCTCTACCCGCAGAAGAACGCCGACAAGATCGACGTCGAAGTGCTGAAGCAGCGCTTCCTGGCGACGATCGCGCTCGAGGCCGCCCGCACCATGGAAGAGGGCATCGTCACCGACCCGCGCGAAGCAGACGTCGGCTCGATCCTCGGCTTCGGCTTTGCGCCCTATACCGGCGGCACGCTCTCCTACATCGACGGCATGGGCGTAAAGGCCTTCGTCAAGATGTGCGACAAGCTTGCCAAGGACTATGGCAGCCACTTCAAGCCGACGGCGCTCTTGAAGGAAATGGCCGAGCGCGGCGAGACCTTCTACGGCCGCTTCGACCCCTACGGCGAGAAGAAACAGGCGGCGTAAGTTCCGCGCATCGAATTGGAAGCAGGCCCCTCGGGGCCTGTTTTCGTTTGGGCGACGGCTCGTCCAAGGCTCATGGCCTAACGCAGCGCCCGCATTCGCGTGACCATCAAGTTGTTATGGTTGCGATGTTAGACCTATTCGGGTTGAAGCCGCGCAAGTGATGAAGCCATGAACAAAGTCCTGCTCCGCCCCGCGATCGCCGGCGACGAACCCTATCTGCACTGGCTGGAAGAGGCCTGCATGCGCGACTATGCCATGGCGCTCTGGGGCAACTGGCGGCCGCGTCCGGCGGATGCGCTTATCCTTGACGAACATCGCATCATCGTTGCGAACGGCGAGGATGTCGGCTGCGTCTCGGTCACCGTGCGCAACGACCATGTCTGGGTCAACAAGCTCTATGTGGCGCCCGGCCATCAGAAACGCGGCAATGGCGCGATCGCGCTCAGGCAGGTGCTCGGCGAAGCAAGGGCGGTTGGCCTGCCCTTGCGCCTCAGCGTCCTGGCCACCAACCCCGCCGTCGCCTTCTACCAGCGCGAAGGTCTCAGCATCTACGAGGAGACCCCAGAACGGCGCATGATGACGTCGCAGGTGCGTTAAGGCTACTTGCACCTCCCGATTGACGGCCTCCCTGCGCGGGCGCATGCTCGCCGGGATCAGAGGGGGACACGCCATGAGCGAGCCTGATCTCTATCTGCTTGGGCGCGCCGGGCCCGAGGAAGAACGCCTGAAGCGACAGATTGCCAATCTTGCCCCAGATTCCGACCAGCAGCTCGAAAGGGTCGGCATCCGGCCAGGCGAGCGCGTCATCGATCTCGGCTGTGGCCCCGGCGGCGTGCTGCACCTGCTTGGCAAACGCGTCGGGCCGACGGGCTCCGTGCTCGGTATCGAGCGCGACCCGCACTTCGTCGAACTTGCGCGCCGTTTCGTCGCCAGCCACGCCCTGCCTCAGGTGGAAGTGCGCGAAGGCGACGCCTATGCGACGGGCCTGCCCCGCCGTTCCTTCGACGGTGCCCATATGCGACTGGTGCTCGTCAACGTGCCACGGCCGGAGCTCATCGTGCTCGAAATGGTGTCGCTGGTAAAACCCGGCGGCTGGATCGCGAGCTTCGAGGCCGATTTTCTGGCGCATATCTGCGATCCGCCGCTTCCCGCCTGGGACCGCCTGCTTGCCGCCTATATCGCCTATTCGGCGGCCAGAGGCATCGACCTCCATATCGGCCGCCGCGTGCACCGGCTGTTCCGGCAAGCGGGTGTCGAGGCGATTTCGGTCGATGCCGTTGCGCATGTCTACCCGCCCGGTCACGACCGCCGGCCGATCCTCAGAGACTTCATCAACAATGTGCGTGACGGCCTGATCGGTGAAGGCTTCATCGACCGCGACGATCTCGACGACGACCTCATGGCGCTGGATCGGCACCTCGCCGACCCGTCCGTCCTCGTCACCTCGCACCTGTTCTTCCGGCTGACTGGCCGGGTGCCCGAAACACTTGTCATGAAGGCCTGAAGCGGCCTCTTGATCGCTCTGCAATCAATTCAGCTAGAGCGTCCTTTGTGCTCCGAACGCACGGCGCTCTAGGCGGCAGCACCGGCGCGACGGTGCGCCAGGCGTTCGCCGACGATGATCAGCAGACCGGCCGCAAAGATCAGGCCGGCGCCGGCAAAGACGTTCGCCGCCGGCACATCGCCCCAGATCAGGAAACCGAGACCGAAGGCCCAAACGAGCGAGGTGTATTCGAACGGCGCGATCACCGAGATCGGCGCCCGACGCATGCCCTCGAACAGCGCGTACTGGGCGATGCCGGCAATCACGCCGGTGCCTGCCATCAGTGCGACGTCGAAGAGCGCCGGCGGCGTCCAGAAGAAGCCGACCGCAAGCCCGGTCATCGCGATGAAGAAGACGTTTGAGATGGTCATCTGCACCAAGGTCGTTTCCTGCAGCGCGGTCTTGCGCAGCATGACGGTGCCGATCGCCCAGAAGACGGCGGCGGTGAGCGCCAGGAACACCGGCAGCGACAGCTTCATGCCGGTGCCGAGCGGGTCACAGGCGATGAGCACGCCGACGAAGCCGATGAAAACGGCGAACCAGCGGATCGGCGGCACGTCTTCCTTCAGGATCGGCACGGCAAGCAGCGTCACGATGATCGGCGCTGCATAGTAGAGCGTCGTCATCTCCGCGAGGCCAAGATCGCGCGCCGCGTTGAAATAGGAAAGCCAGGCCGCGAGCAGCAGCAGGTTGCGCACGAAGAGCGGCTTGATCACCGGAGATGAGATGGCGCTGCGCACCAGCTTGCCGCGGCCGATGACGAGGCAAAGCACGAGAATGGTGATGCTGCGGGTAAACAGGATCTGCCAGACCGAATAGCCGACGACGAGCCATTTGACCGACGCATCCTGCAACGAGAACAGGAAATAGGAAAACGTCGTCATGACGATGCCTGACAGTACGGTCTTGTTCATGGGAGGCCTCGATCGCGCCGGCGGGAGAGAAGCGGCAGCGTCCCGTCTGATAGCGCGGCCGCGACACACGCGGAAGAGGCATTCCCACGGACACGTGTGGCGATTTCTTGCGGGTAGATTCCGGTACTATCGGGCGCCACGCTTGATGGAGATCAAGAGCGGACGCTTGCGCGGCTGGTAGAAGACGGCGATAACGGCCACAAAACCAGGTTCAACGACATGCAGCCGCTCACCTTCGCCCTCGCCGCCCTGATCCTGCTCGCAACGCCGGGGCCGACAAACACGCTGCTCTGGCTGTCCGGCGCCTCTGCCGGTTTCCGCCGTTCGCTGCCGTTGCTCACCGGCGAGCTCGGCGGTTATCTCGCCGTCATCATCCCGGCCGTAGCACTATTGGCGCCATTCCTTGCCGCCCATCCGCAGCTCGGCCTTGCGCTCAGGCTCGTCGCCGCCTGCTGGGTTCTCTACCTCGCCTATGCGCTCTGGACCACCGATGCCGAGCGCAGCGAAGGTGTCGTCATCTCCATCCGCCAGGTCTTCGTTACGACGCTGCTCAATCCGAAGGCGCTGATCGTCGCCCTGGTGCTCTTGCCACAGACTGGACTGGCCGCCGTCTGGCCCTGGATCGCCGGCTTCTCGCTGCTGGTCGTCGCCGCCGGATCGACCTGGATCGGCGCCGGCGCCATGCTGGTGCAGATGTCGACGGGCTTGTCGGTCTCGCATCTGCCGCGACGGATTGCTGCCGTTTGTCTCACCCTTTTTTCGGTGGGCATCGCCGGCAGCGCGATCGCGGCCATGCACTGAGACCCCCCGGAGACAGAAAGGTCTCGGGGGTTCAATGCGCTCACGAGACCGATTGCTGCGTCACGCAGCAACAGCCGCTTCGCCGAGTTCCTCTGCCAGTGCCACACCGATCAATTGTTGCCAACCGTCGCGCCGGTATTCGAGCTTGTCGAGCCCGTCGAGGAAGGCAACCTGTTCGGTGAAGACGAGGCGCGTACCGTTGCCTTCCGGCTGAATGTCGACGGTCGCGACGGACGCCGAGATCCTCTTGTCGTTCTCAGCCATCGTGTAAGCAAAGATGATCCGGCGGTTCTCGACGATGTCGAGATAGACGGTGTCGTCATGATAGATCGTTTCGCCGTCCTGGCTGAAGCGACCGCTCTCGCGACCGCCGACGCGGAAGTCATGGCTGAATTCGGCCACCGGCCCGTCAGCACTGACGAACCAACGTTCCTTCGCGGCCGGCTCGGAGAAAGCCCTGAACACCTGTCCCGGCGTCGCCTTGAAGCTGCGCTCGATGGTGAAGCTCGCATGTTCCACGGATCTGTCGGTCATGTTCTCTCTCCTCTGATGTTCGAAAACCGCTGGCCTTTGCCTAACTGGTTTCATATAAAAACTGCTCTAATTTTGAAAGCAGTTGCACGATAGCTTCACTGATGCGATAATGCAAGCGGTTTTGAAGAGGTGCCAATGAAGGACGACATTCGCTCGGGTTGCCCGATCAATCTTTCGCTCGAAGTGTTCGGCGACAAATGGAGCCTGCTGATCATTCGCGACATGATCTTCGGCGGTAAACGGCACTTCCGGGAATTGCTGCGTTCCCAGGAGGGCATCTCGTCCAACATCCTGGCGGATCGGCTGAAGATGCTGGTCGAGCAGGGCATGCTGACCAAGGCGGACGACCCCACGCACAAGCAGAAGGCGATCTACAGTCTCACGGAGATGACGATCGCGCTGGTGCCGATCATGGCCCAGCTCGGCGCCTGGGGGCGGCGCTATCTGCCGGTCAGCGAAGAGCTCAGTATTCGCGCCGAGCAGATGGAAAACGGCGGTCCGGAACTCTGGGACCGCTTCATGGACGAGTTGCGACACGATCATCTCGGCGCGCTGCTCGATGGTCCGCCGCGGGTGCGCGCTACACTGCAGGCAGCCTATGAAGAGGTGGTGGCAAGAAAGGCACGCGAAAAGGCGACGGCCTGAGGCTATACGAACAGGCACTTCATCCGCTCAGAGCCCGATCACAGACAGCATGACGAAGGTCGCGAACAGCACGAAATGAGTCATGCCCTCAATGGCGTTGGTCTGGCCGTCGTTGAGGTTGATCGCGGCCACGATCAAAGTGACCGCCACCATCACCGTCTGCACCGGCGACATGGCCATCAGGAAGGGCTGGCCGGTATAGAGCGCGATCGCCTCCATGACCGGCACCGTCAGGATCACCGTCGAAAGCGATGCCCCGAGCGCGATGTTGACGACCGCCTGCATGCGGTTGGCGAGTGCCGCCCGCATCGCGGTCATGACTTCCGGCGAGGCAGAGATCACGGCAACGACGATGGCGGTCACCGCCGGCGGGGCGCCGCTCCCCTTCAGGCCCGAGGTCAGCAGCGACGACATCACTTCCGCCAGCACGCCGATCAACACGATGCCAAGGATCAGTATCACGATCGACGGCAGCACCGGCTGATCCGGCCCACCCTGTATCGCGCTCCCCTCGCCCTTCGCCTTCGGATAGCTGTAGCTGAAGAAGTAGCTGTGCACCCCCACCTGCATGCGCAGGAACAGGGCATAGAGGGTGATCATCGCGCCGATGGTGAAGGCCGAATAGAGATGCCATCTCGCCGCCGGCACGAACTCCGGAACGACCATCGAGATGCCCATCGCCGTCAGAATCATGACGCTGTAGGTGCGGGCGGAATCGTCGTTATAGGGCTGCTCTCCATGTTTCAGGCCACCAAGCAGGGCGGCGAGGCCCAGGATGCCGTTGATATCGAGCATGACGGCCGCATAGATCGTGTCGCGCACGAGCGTCGGCGAGGTCTCGCTGGTCATCATGATCGCCAGCACGACGACCTCGACCAAGACCGCCGAGAGCGTCAGGATCATCGTGCCATAGGGATCGCCGACCTTGGACGCCAGCACCTCGGCATGGTGCGACACGCGCAGCGAGGCGAGCACGATCGCCACCACGAGACCGGCGGCACCGAGAAGCGTTGCCAGGCGCCCCATTTCGAGAAGCTCATGCTCCAGCGCGATCCCGGCAATCGCCGCAGCGAGGGCCACGAACAGCAGACGCTCCGATCTCATGCGCGCCAACAAACGTTCCCTCCGATGAAAGCCTGTCCTGCCCGTCACGCGAACTATAGGGGCCGCCGCCCCCAAAGCAAATGACGGAGAAAGGACTATTTTCCTTCGGATTCTTTACCGGTACTTCGCGTTTCGATAGTGTGGTGTCGAACAAACCCAGCAAGTGGCCGCCTGTTCGGCCCGGACCTTTCGCATGTTGTCTCACGGCACGATCTGGCACGCCATCGATGCATTGGCCGAGCGCAATCAGCTCTCGCCTTCCGGTCTCGCCCGCCGCGCCGGGCTCGACCCCACCTCCTTCAACAAGTCCAAGCGCCACTCTGCCGACGGGCGGGAACGCTGGCCTTCGACGGAATCGATCGCCAAGGTGCTCGAGGCGACCGGCGCCACGATGGACCAGTTCACCAGCCTGTTGAGCCCGAATGACACTCAGGCCACCCCGGCGACTGCAAGTGCCGCGATCCCGCTGATCGGCTTCGCCCAGGCGGGTGCCGGCGGCTTCTTCGACGACGGCGGTTTTCCGGCCGGCCAGGGCTGGGACGTGATCGACTTTCCAACAGTGGCGGAACGCCGGACGGGCATCTACGCGCTTGAGGTGCAGGGCGATAGCATGCTGCCACTGTACCGCGACGGCGACACCCTGATCGTCGATCCGGGGGCGCAGGTTCGGCGCGGCGACCGCGTCGTGGTCAAGACACGCGAAGGCGAGGTCATGGCGAAGGTCCTGACACGCCAGACGCCGCGCACGATCGAACTCCTTTCCCTCAACCCGGAGCACCCGAACCGGGGCTTCGAGATCAGCCAGATCGAATGGATCGCCCGGATCATCTGGGCCAGCCAATAGGACGTTCTTCCTGATGCGGCAGCATTTATACTCCCTTGCCGGCGGCATCGCCGCGATCGCGCTTTTCACCGGCATCCTCTACGCGGGTGCAGCCGCCATTCGCGACCGCGAGAGTGCCGCCACGCCGGACTTCGTCCTCGAAACGCCCGACATGACGGAAATCGAGCCGGCGCCGGATGACGCCGAAACGGATGATAACGTACCGCTCGACTTGGGAACACCGACCGACGGCACCGCGCAGCCCGGTGCGGTTACGACCGGCGATCAACCGCAGACGTCGACGACGGAAAACGCCGCACGCGCCATCGAGCCGCAACAATTCGGTCTGCCCGACACCGTCACCGGCGCGCCGCTCGAACGCGCGGAGCCGCGTGCCCCGCTGTCAGAGCCGGAGAAGCAAGCGAAGGCGACCGCCGGGCCGACCATCCTCTATCGCCCCGTGGCGATCGCCGCCGGTGTGATCCAGTTCGACAAGCTCACGCTGCAGATCGATGGCATCGAGCCCGAGCAGGCAGAGAGAACCTGCGAAACCGGGGGGAAGAGTTGGCCCTGCGGCATCGTCGCACGGACGGCCTTCAGAAACTTGCTGCGCGCACGCGCGGTCAGCTGCGACATGCCCGAGGGGAGCGCCGGCGCATCGGCCACCGCTTCCTGCTCGCTCGGCGGGCAGGATCTCGCAACCTGGCTCGTCGACAACGGCTGGGCGACGCCGGTACCCGGCTCGCCGCTCAAGACGCGGGCCGACGCTGCGCGCCAGGCGAAGCTCGGCTTCTATGGCGAAGATCCGCGCGACCTCAGTCACACGCCGATGACGTTCGACGACCCAACCCTCGGCACCGGGATGGACGAGCCGCAGCCAGACTTGTAAACAGCCGCGGCAATTCCCAGCTCTCAACCGTCCAGATCATCTCATTACATCGTTGAAACAGTGAGATGATCCAACTCTTTGAAACTCTGCAATCCGGATGGACACCGCTTCACGCCGTTCCCGGAATTGCGCTACCGCCGGAAAGACCCATGCTGCCAAGCCTCAGCCACCACGAAGCGCTCATCTATGTCATGGTGATGATGTCGGCGGTCGACCGCGAGATGAGCGACGACGAATTCACCCGCATCGGCCGGCTGGTGCAGTTCCTGCCGGTCTTCGAGGGATTCGACGAGGACCAGCTCGTCCATATCGGCCACGAATGCTCCGCCCAGCTCGCGGCTCCCGAGGGGTTGGACATCGCGCTGGAAATCGTGCGCGAGGCGCTTCCGGAAAAGTTCCATGAGACGGCCTATGCACTTGCCGTCGAGATCGCCGCCGCGGACCAGCGCATTCGCAACGAAGAGATCCGGCTGTTGCAATTGCTGCGCGACCGCCTCGGTCTCGACAAGCTCACCTGCGCCGCCATCGAACGAGGGGCGCTTGCTCGCTTCCGCCGGTAGCTCATCATTTCCTGGCGTTCACGCCAAGCTGTCTACAGCGCTGCGCGTCTTATCAGACGCGCAAAGGTCGCTGTAGCACTTTGAATTGCTGCATGTTTTTGACCTTTGATCGGGTACGATTAAAGGAAACATGCAGTGGGCGCTCAATAGATGCCGTTGGGGAAGTAGCGCAGGTAGATTTCCTCGAGCCGGCCGCTGCGCGAAAGCGCCAGCAGCGCGTGGTCGATCGCCTGGGTCAGCGCCGGTTCGGATTTGCGGTTCATGATCGTCAGGCCTTCACCGAGAAAGCGTTGCGAGAAATAGGCACCATCGACGAGTGCGCAGCAGCCCCCGGCAGTCGTGCCTGAGATCCAGAAGGAAAGCTGCAAACCGTCGGAAAAGACCGCCGGCACCTCACCCTTCTGCAGTGCCGTGAGCATGGCATCGCGATCTGGGAAGACCTTGGCCCCGATACTCGGGAAGAACGCCTTGAACATGGCCTCATGGGTGGTGCCCGCCACGACACCGACCGTTTTTTTCCTGAGGTCCTTCGGACCCGTCACGGCGCCGGCCGCCTTGGTGTTGATGGCCAAGCGGGCCGGAAGCCGCATGAAGGCGCGCGAGAAGCCGAAGCGCTGGCGCAGTTCCGGGCCGACGGCGATACCGGCGGCAACCGCTTCGCCCTGCCCCTGCTCCAGCGCCGGCAGCAGTTCCGCATAGGTCACTGCCTGGATCTGGCATTTGGCTTCGATGTCGAGCTCGCGGCAGATCTCGCGCACGAGATCGACGTGAAAACCGGAGAGCTTGCCGGACTGATCGATGAAGTTGAACGGCGGAAAGTCGACCGTCGTCAGGAAGCGCAAGCGCGCAAGGCCCGTGAGATCGGGCTTGGCGATGCGTTCGCGCGCATCGAACAGAATGGGCAGGTCCCTGGGCTGGGCCGCAAGCGGCGTTGCGATCAGGGACGCGCAGAGAGCGAACAGGGAAAGAAATCTCATGGGCAGCGGGCCGGCACGGTTCTTGTCTCAGGGGCGGCGCTTGGAACCGCGGGATGATTCATCGAGCGGTAAAGTAACCGTCCGCAAGGCAACTGGCCATAGGTCTCGCTCGAACGAGGCAAAAGAGGCTTCAGGAAGGATTGGAGCGGGTGATCGGGATCGAACCGACGACATCAAGCTTGGGAAGCTGGCGTTCTACCACTGAACTACACCCGCGATGCCTGCGAAATTTCCCGAACCGGGACGATCTGTCAAGGACCCTTGCGCGGTATCGCACGAGGGTCCCGTGCAAAATCCCTACTCGGCGCGGAAATGTTTCGAAAGCTTCAGGCCCTGGGCCTGGTAGTTGGAGCCGACGCCGAGGCCGTAGAGACCGTCAGGACGCTCCAACATGTGTTCATAGATCAGGCGGCCGACGATCTGGCCATGTTCGAGGATGAACGGCACCTCGTGGCTGCGCACTTCCAGAACGGCGCGGCTACCGCTGCCACCGGCAGAGGCATGGCCGAAGCCGGGATCGAAGAAGCCGGCATAGTGCACGCGAAACTCGCCCACCAGCGGATCGAACGGCGTCATCTCGGCCGCGTAAAGCGGCGGCACATGCACCGCTTCGCGCGAGACGAGGATGTAGAACTCGTCCGGATCGAGGATCAGCTCGTCGCGTCCGCGGCTGTAGAGCGGCTCCCAGAAATCGAAGATCTTGTGCTGCGCCTTCTTGTCGACGTCGATGACCGCGGTGTGGTGTTTGCCACGGTAGCCGATCAGACCCTCCGGACCGGTGCCCTTGAGGTCGATCGACAGCGCAATGCCGCCGCCGCTGACATTCGGGCGTTCGCTCGCCACCAGCACGTCGCTTTCATGCAGCGCCAGCAGCTCCTGTTCGGAGAGCAGCGACTGGCCCATGCGGAAGCGGATCTGCGACAGGCGCGAACCACGGCGCACGACGATCGGGAAGGTGCGCGGGCTGATTTCGAGATAGAGCGGACCGCTATAGCCGGCAGGAATCTTGTCGAACTCCTGGGCGCGGTCGGTGATCACGCGGGTGAAGATGTCGAGGCGGCCGGTCGAGCTTTTCGGATTGGCCGAGGCCGACATGCCCGCAGGCAGCGCCAGGCTCTCCATCAACGGCACGATGTACACGCAGCCGGTTTCAAGCACGGCACCGTCGGTGAGATCGACGACATGCAGCTTCAGCCGGTCGAGCTTGTCGGCGACGAGGTGGGACGGGCCGGGCATGAAGCTCGCGCGGACGCGGAAAGCCTTGGCGCCAAGGCGCAGGTCGAGGCTTGCCGGCTGGATCTGATCGTCATCCAGCGGCCTCTCGCTCTTCAGGCGCCCCGTTTCGAGCAGCGCGGCAATCGCGCGGTCGGCCAAAATCCCAGTATCGCGGGCCATTGCAGTCCTCTTTCCAGTTGCGAGACAAAACCAAACTCCGGGAATTGACGCAAGCGCACCCTAGCAGTATTGAAGCTTTATCCCGTGGTGATTTGGCCGGTCGGCTTGCAGCCACGTTAAACAAGTAGCTAAAAAGGCCGGGTGTCAAACCGGCTCGTTTTTGCGGCCGGTTTTTTTGTTTTTGAAGGTGATCGTCACATGAGCAAAAACTGGCGCCCGGCAACCCAACTCGTCCACGGCGGAACCACCCGCTCCCAGCATGGCGAGACGTCCGAGGCGATCTTCCTCACCCAGGGCTTCGTTTACGAGACATCCGAGGCGGCAGAAGCGCGTTTCAAGGGCGAGACCGAAGGCTTCATCTATGCCCGCTACGGCAGCCCGACCAACGACATGTTCGAAAAGCGCATGTGCATGCTGGAAGGCGCCGAAGACGCGCGGGCCACGGCTTCGGGCATGGCTGCCGTTTCTGCAGCAATCCTCTGCCAGCTGAAGGCCGGCGATCATATCGTTGCCGCCCGTGCGCTGTTCGGTTCCTGCCGCTGGGTGGTCGAAACGCTGGCGCCGAAATACGGCATCGAATGCACCTTGGTCGATGGACGCGATCTCGCCAACTGGGAAAAGGCGATCCAGAAGAACACCAAGGTCTTCTTCCTGGAAAGCCCGACCAACCCGACCCTCGAAGTCATCGACATTGCCGGTGTGGCCAAGCTCGCCAACCAGATCGGCGCCAAGGTCGTCGTCGACAACGTCTTTGCGACGCCACTCTTCCAGAAGCCGCTGGAACTCGGCGCCCATATCGTCGTCTATTCCGCCACCAAGCATATCGATGGCCAGGGCCGCTGCCTCGGCGGCGTCGTGCTTGCTGACAAGGAATGGATCAACGAGAACCTGCACGACTACTTCCGTCATACCGGCCCGGCCATGTCGCCGTTCAATGCCTGGACGCTGCTGAAGGGTATCGAAACCCTGCCGCTGCGCGTGCGCCAGCAGACGGAAACCGCACGCCGCGTCGCCGACTTCCTGGCTGAGCAGCCGCAGGTGGCGAAGGTCATCTACCCCGGCCGCAAGGATCACCCGCAGGCCGACATCATCGCCAAGCAGATGACCGGCGGCTCCACCCTCGTCGCGTTTGAACTGAAGGGCGGCAAGGATGCGGCCTTCGCGCTGCAGAACGCACTGGAGATCGTCCGCATCTCTAACAACCTCGGCGACAGCAAGAGCCTGATCACCCATCCGGCAACGACGACGCACAAGAACCTGACCGACGAGGCCCGCGAAGAGCTGGGCATTTCCGCCGGCACGGTGCGTTTCTCGGCCGGCATCGAAGACAGCGAGGATGTCGTCGAGGATTTCGCCCGCGCGCTTAGGGCCGTCAAAGCCTGAGGCAACGAAAAGATACGGCCGCCACGACAGGCGGCGGCCGTCGACCCCTCGTGGCGCTCATGCAGCGGGCGCCCCGCCATCCAATATGGCTTCACCAGCGGGATCGAGCGGGTTCGAACAGCCGATCCGGATACCCGCAAGCCCTTGCCCCAGAATGGGTATGCACAATCTTGCCGTTATTCTTGACGAAACCATCTTGCTGTAGAATACCCTGAAAGACCGAAGCAAGGTGTTGCCCATGTATCGCGCTTTGACCCGCGACATAGAAGTTACGGTGGAGCCGTACTATCTCGAAGAGCAGTCGGACCCCGATGACGGCCGCTATGTCTGGGGCTATCGCATTGTCATCTCAAACCATTCGGACGCAGCCGTGCGGTTGATGACCCGCTACTGGCATATCACAGATGAGAATGGGCAGGTCGATGAGGTCAGCGGTCCCGGCGTGATCGGCGAACAGCCGCTGCTCAACCCCGGCGACACCTATGAGTATTCGTCCGGCTGCCCGCTGGATACGCCGTCGGGCGTAATGTTCGGCCATTACAGTATGGAAGCGGAAGGCGGAGAGACCTTCAACGTGGCCATCCCCGCCTTCTCACTCGATTCACCCGGGCTCGTGCGTACCCTGAACTAGCTTGATCCGGAGTGGCGCCGGCTACTGCGGACGCACTTCGCTTGCCTCGAAACGATAGGTCGTCGAGCAGAATTCGCAGGTGACCTTCACGGCCCCCTCCTCGATGGTGCTTTCGATATCATCAGCGTCCAGATTGGCGAGCACCGAACGCAGCTTCTCGCGCGAGCAGCTGCAACGGTCAAAGACCGCCTGCGGCTCATAGACGCGAACGCCGCGCTCGTGAAACAGCCGGTAGAGCAAGCGTTCGGTTCCGACCATCGGGTCGGTCAGCTCGTCGGTGTCGATCGTCTCGACCATCACCTTGGCTTCCGCCCAGAGATCGTCATCCTCGAAGACGCCTTCCCCGTCATCGCCATCGCCGCCGGAAAGATCAGGCTGGCGCATGCGCTCCGGCGCTTCCGGCAGGAACTGCGCGACCATGCCGCCGGCACGCCAGCGATGGCGCGGCTTGCCGCTTTCATCGCGGTCGAGCAGCTCGGCAACGCCGAGCCTGACCTTGGTCGGGATCTGCTCTGACTGGCGGAAATAGACGCCAGCGATTTCTTCCAGCGTGGCGCCGTCCAGCGCAACGATGCCCTGATAGCGCTGAGTATGAGCGCCCTGGTCGATGGTGAAGGCGAGTACGCCCTTGCCAAGCAGTTCATGCGAAAGGGTGCGGCCATCCTTCTCGGCGTCGGCAAGCGCATCTGCATCGTAGCGGGCATAGGCGCGCACGCGATCCGGCGTCGAGAAGTCTGCGACGACGAGATCGACCGGACCATCGCCTTTCGTCTGGACGATCAGCTTGCCTTCGAACTTCAGCGAAGTGCCGAGCAGAACCGTCAGCACGACGGTTTCGGCAACGAGCCGCGCGACCGGAAGCGGATAGTTGTGGCGCTCCAGAATTGCGTCGAGCATCGGGCCGAGCTGCACGGCGCGGCCGCGCACGTCGAGGCCTTCCACCTGGAAAGGCACGACGTGATCGTCACCGGCGAAGTCGAATTCACCAAGCCCTGGCGTCATGTCAGTCATGTCTTGCTCCTTGCCTCAGCAACTGCGTTGCGCCGGGGACATTCCTGTCC
>NZ_JBQENZ010000024.1:0-135639 GCF_052044935.1 Ensifer sp. 22460 | reverse complement strand
GCGCTCGATCCGCGCACGCTCAATGCCTTGAAGATCTCGTTCGGCACGGCGTTTCTCGCCGCCGTCATCAACCTCGTCTTCGGCGTCATCCTCGCCTGGGTGCTGGTGCGCTATCGGTTCCCCGGCAAACGGGTGATCGATGCCATGGTCGACCTGCCGTTCGCGCTGCCGACGGCGGTCGCCGGCATTGCCTTGACGACGCTTTATGCCGGCAACGGCTGGATCGGCCAGTTCATCGAGCCGCTCGGCCTGAAGATCGCCTTTACGCCGTCCGGCATCGTCGTCGCGCTGATCTTCGTCGGCCTGCCGTTTGTCGTCAGGACCGTGCAGCCGATCATGGAGGAGATCGACAAGGAGGTGGAAGAAGCCGCAGCCACCCTTGGCGCCAGCCGCTTCCAGACGATCAGCCGGGTGCTGCTGCCGGGGCTGTTGCCGGCCGGCTTGACCGGCTTCGCCCTCGCCTTTGCCCGCGGCGTCGGCGAATACGGCTCGGTGATCTTCATCGCCGGCAACCTGCCTTATGTCTCGGAGATCGCGCCGCTTCTGATCGTCATCAGACTCGAAGAGTTTAACTATGCCGCCGCCACCGCCATTGCCGCGGTGATGCTGGCGATCTCCTTCGCCATGCTGCTCCTCATCAACTCGATCCAGGCCTGGAGCCGGCGGAGATATGTCTATGTCGCATGATCTGACCGCCAATCCTCTGCCCGCATCCGGCCCGCAACGCGCCCTGCCGGCGCTGGCCGCCGCCACCTCCGAAAGCCGCTTTGCCCGGCTGACCCTGACGATCACCGCCCTTGTCTTCGTCGCGCTGTTTTTGCTGTTGCCGCTCGCCGCCGTCTTCACCGAGGCGCTGCGCAAGGGGGTGGGTGAATTCGTTGCCGCGCTTGGCGACACCGAGACCTTCTCGGCCATTCGCCTGACGCTGATCGTCGCCGTCATCGCCGTGCCGCTCAACCTCGTCTTCGGGGTTGCCGCCGCCTGGGCGATCGCCAAGTTCGAGTTCAAGGGCAAGGCGTTCCTGACGACGCTGATCGACCTGCCGTTCTCGGTCTCGCCGGTCATTTCCGGCCTCGTCTTCGTGCTTCTGTTCGGCTCGCACAGCCTGATCGGTCCCTGGCTGCAGAGCCACGGCATCCAGATCCTGTTTGCCGTGCCCGGGCTGGTGCTCGCCACCGTCTTCGTCACCTTCCCCTTCGTCGCCCGCGAGCTGATCCCGCTGATGCAGGAACAGGGGTCCAGCGACGAGGAGGCGGCGCTGTCCTTGGGGGCATCGGGCTGGCAGACCTTCTGGTTCGTGACGCTGCCCAACATCAAATGGGGGCTGCTTTACGGCGTGCTTTTGTGCAACGCCCGCGCCATGGGCGAGTTCGGCGCCGTCTCGGTCGTCTCCGGCCATATCCGCGGCGTGACCAACACCATGCCGTTGCAGGTCGAAATCCTCTATAATGAATACAACTTCGTCGCCGCCTTCGCGGTGGCGGCGTTGCTGGCGCTGCTGGCGCTGATCACCCTGATTTTGAAGACGGCGCTGGAGATCCGCTACAGCGCCGAGATCGCCGCCAGCCGCAGGCACTGAAAGGTCAAACGCTATGGACGTGCGCGTTCACAACATCCGCAAGGAATTCGGCCGCTTCCCGGCGCTCGACGACGTCTCACTCGATATCCGCTCCGGCGAGTTGATCGCGCTGCTTGGCCCCTCCGGTTCCGGCAAGACGACCTTGCTGCGTCTCGTTGCCGGTCTCGAAAGCCCGACCGGCGGCACGATCTTCTTCGGTGACGAGGACGCCTCGCAAAAGACGGTGCAGCAGCGCAACATCGGCTTCGTCTTCCAGCACTATGCCCTGTTCCGCCACATGACCGTGCTCGACAACGTCGCCTTCGGCCTCAAGGTGCGCCCGTCGGGCCGAAGGCCGCCGGCCGCTGAGATCCGCAAGCGCGCCCTCGACCTGCTCGACCTGGTGCAGCTCTCCGGTCTCGACAAACGCTATCCGGCCCAGCTCTCCGGCGGCCAGCGCCAGCGCGTGGCGCTCGCCCGCGCCATGGCGGTCGAGCCGAACGTGCTGCTGCTCGACGAGCCGTTCGGCGCGCTCGACGCCCAGGTGCGAAAAGAACTGCGCAAGTGGCTGCGCGAGATCCATGACCGCACCGGCCACACGACGATCTTCGTCACCCACGACCAGGAGGAGGCGCTGGAACTGGCAGACCGCGTCGTCGTCATGAGCAAGGGCGCGATCGAACAGGTCGGCACCCCCGACGAGATCTACGACCATCCGGTTTCGCCCTTCGTCTTCGGCTTCATCGGCCAGTCGAACGCGCTCGCCGTCACGCTCCAGAACGGCGAGATCTGGTTCGAGGACCGGCCGATCGGGCTCAGGGCCCCGGCCGAGCCGGACGGGCCTGCCAACCTGCACTTCCGCCCGCACGACATCGAGCTGATCGACGGCTGCGGCGGCTGTCTTGCCGGCCTCGTCACCGCCAGCCGCCGCGTTGCCGGCACCCGCCATCTCGAACTCGATCTGGGCCGCAACCATCCGCATGTCGAGATCGAACTGTCGCCCGAACGCGCCGCCGCCGGCGACCACAGCCGCATCGCCTTCCGGCCGACAAAGTGGAAACTCTTCAGAGACAACAGAGAGCAGGCCGCAACGACCGCACCGGCAAGGGCCGAGCAGCAAGAAGCCGAGGAGAGCGCCGAAACGGAAGCCTTCGAGCTTGCCCGGACGGGCACCTGATCTCACCGGCCACCCGCCGACGAAGCGCGCTTGAGCTTCGTCGGCCGATTTCGGTTTGCTTCGATATGCGCTAAGCAGGGACGCCCGCGGCCGACAATGGCCGCGGAAACGGAGAGAAGCGCATGACGATCGTCGACGACCTGAAACAAGCCTTCGGCGACATCGTCCTGACAGGAACGGAGATTGGCGAACGCCATCGCAGTGACGCCAGCCTGACCGGCCGCGAACTCCCGAAGGCCGTGATCCGACCGAAAAGCAGCGAAGAGATCGCCGCAGTCCTCCACCTCTGCAACGAGAACGGCCAGGCAGTCGTCGTCCAGGGCGGCCTGACCGGGCTTGCCGGCGGCGCCAATGCCGACAGCGACGCGGTGGTGATTTCGCTCGAACGTTTCACCGGTATCGAGGAGATCGACCCGCAGGCCGGGACCATGGCAGTGCGCGCCGGCACGCCGCTCGAGGTGGCGCAGCGCGCTGCAGAAGAGGCCGGCTTCCTGTTGCCGATCGATCTTGGTGCCCGCGGCTCCTGCCAGATCGGCGGCAATCTCGCCACCAATGCCGGTGGCATCCGTGTGCTTCGCTACGGTGTCACACGCGACAACGTGCTCGGCCTCGAAGTCGTGCTGGCCGATGGGACTGTCATCTCGTCGCTCAACAAGATGATCAAGAACAACACCGGCTACGATCTCCGGCAGTATTTCATCGGCTCCGAGGGAACGCTCGGCGTGATCACCCGCGCAGTCCTCCGTCTGCGGCCGCTGCCAGCCGGCCGGCTGACGGCGCTCTGTGCCCTCGACAGCTTTGATAATGTGGTTGCCTTCCTCACATATTGCCAGCGCCGCCTGCCGGGGCTCTCGGCCTTCGAGGCCATGTGGCAGAACTATTTCCGCTTCAACGCCGAGGCGGAAAAGCAAAGGCTCTTTGATGAAATCCCGCCTTTCGCCGTGATCGTCGAACAGGATCTCCTGGGTGACGACAGCGAGCGCGATGCGTTCGAGGCCCTTCTCGGCGAAGCGCTCGAAGCCGGCATCATCAGCGACGCGCTGATTGCCCAGTCGGAGAAGGAAAGCCGCTCGTTCTGGAGCATCCGCGAGGGCCACGCGATGGACCAGTTGCTGCCGTCGCTCATCAATCTCGATGTCAGCCTGCCGATCGGCGATATCGGGCGCTTAGCCGAGGACTGCGGCAAGGCTCTTTCTGCGCGGTTCCCGGCCGCCCACGTCTCCTTCTTCGGCCATGTCGCCGACAGCAACCTGCACATCGCCTTCTCGCAACCGGATGGTGACGCGGAAACGCCGCACATTGTCGACGGCATCGTCTATGAGATCGTACGACGTTACAAAGGTTCGATATCGGCCGAACACGGCATCGGCACGTTGAAGCGCGATTTTCTCGACCATTCGCGCAGTCCCGCCGAGCTCGAATTCATGCGGCGGATCAAGCACGCGCTCGATCCGAACGGCATCCTCAATCCCGGCAAGGTGCTTTAAAGCACTTCCAGCAAAAGCGCGAAACTTCGCGTCAGAGCCAGGAAGCCGGTGTCTTCGGCAGACGCCCCTCGGGATCGATGATCTTCAACTCTGCCCCCTCGCCCGCATTCCGGCGCCAGAGCGCGACGCATGTGCCGCCGGGCGACATGAAGGACGGATAGATCAGGCCATCGAAGCCTTCCGCGCTGAGCTCCGCCTGCAGGCGATGGGTCTCCGGCACACGGCCGCAATCGAGCGCGTCGCGCCATTCACAACGGTGGATGTCCTCGGTGAGACCGAACCCGGCCAGCTCATCCGCCACGGTCAGATCGGCGAGCCGCGCATAGCGCAGCTCGAGCTGCGCGATCAGCGCCGGGTGCTGGACGAAACCTTGATTGTATTCCGCCCAGGCGGTCGAAAGTTCGCGGGCCGCATAGATTGTCGGCACATCCAGGGGATTCCAGCGTCCGCCAAAGCGCGAAGCGCCCTCACCGGAGAGCGGCGCATGTGCCCAGCGCGGGACATAGGCGTGCCACAGGCGCACCGACTCGCCTCCCGCCATCAGGCGTAGACACCGGAACGCACGGCCTCGAGATAGGCGAGTACCTTGTCGGCCTTGCCTTCGCCGACAAGGTCATAGGCCGTCTTGCCGGCCCAGCCGGGGATCGGCTGGTGCTTGAACCAGATCACGGCGCGGCTGTCGTCCCCCGCCATCTCGCCGGCCATGGCGAGGACGCGTACGACGTTGCTCAACGCCGCATCGACCTTACGGGCGCTGGACTTCGCCGTCAGCGTGTTGCGCGCGACACCGATCAGCTTTGCCAGTTCCGCAAGCGTCACGCCGAGGCGATCGGCGACCAGCCTCGCGGAGAGGAAGGACGAGTGGCTCTCGCCGTAGTGGGCGGCGGAGACATTGAGCCCGGCAGCAGTCATGGCACGATCCGATCTTATTTTGATCATCTGGCGATCAAAGTAAGCTCAAAAGACGCCCATTTCAAGGAAGCCCTTGTGGCCCGCCACGAACCTCTGAACTGGGTATCACCGAAAATCAACGAGTTAGCTCGATCTGCGCCATATCCATTTGGACGCGACGCCACATACCTCTGAACAAACGGGCCTCAAGGGCCACATCCCGTTGAACGCCCCAGCAAGCCGCTGTTTTTGCGAGATGATTCCGGCGGCAAAGATTGGATGAGATGGCTGGTGCGGGGCTTTCTTCTGCCGTCAGCTCATTGCGCGCGGGATCGCCGGTGTCATCCGAAACTGCGGCTTGAACGGAGGTCGCCGCACCGGCTTGCGCCACCCTTCAATTCCGATGACCATATGATGAGGAGTTCGAGTTAAACGAAGAAGTGCCCGCAAAATGAACGATCGTGGATTTGCTAAAGGCACGCTTCTTCAGGCATGGGATCGAGCTAGGTCCGATGCCATCCTGCAGATGAACAATGTCGTCTCGGCGTCGAACGATACGCTAAAGGCTATCATCGCCCCTGATCGCGAGGCGGCCGAATGGCTTTGCAGGTGTGAGCTCCACCTGGTGTCATGACAAAGCGATGCTGAGGGCCGACATCCTGTTCTGGGGTGCTGGATTCGTTTTATCGGTTCTTCTTTTGCTTCGAACCGTCCTCGGTCAATTCTATGTCAGCTCCACACTGGCAACGCTCGCCTTGGCAGCGCGATGCGATTGTAGAACCTAGCCACCCAGTTTGCGATGCGGAGCGCGTCCTCCTTGAAGCAGGTCGGCCCATCGGGAGCGAACGAAAGCAGCTTTTCACGGGGAACGAAATGCCATTGATAGATGTCGAGAAGGCACGGGGTCGTCACATCAATTTGACGAAGCTCGACGAGGAACTTGCGAGCATTCGCGCCCTTGGCCTCACTGGATCGGGCGTATGATCAAGGCCGGGCTGCCAGAGAAGTAAGTGTCAATGCGGTCGCCCATTGTAGCCAACTTACGGGGTGCAGGCCGCCAGATATTAGCTGTCGCTAAATTGCGACAAGTCGGCCGTTAGGCCACGTAGGCTGCGACGGCTGCGACGGCTGCGATGCGCTCGATTCAGACATTTGAGCGAACTCAACTGTGCCAGACCCAACCTGTCGGTAGCCAGCGATATCCGACCCCTTCCTTCACCACACGTCCGATCCCAGGAAACGGATAGTGATAGCCGCTCACCAGCAGTCGGTCGCTGACAGCACGATCCAGCAAGGCGCGGCGTGTCTTCGCGCCCTTGTCGCGGTCATGATCCCATATGATTTGCCATTCGGGCCGGTCGAATGCGATGTGGATACTTGGAACTGCATCCCCTGTGATTAGCAGTTGCTCGTCTCCGGAGCCCACAAGCAGGGAAATATGGCCCTGCGTGTGGCCGGATGTGTCCAGTGTTGTAATCCCGGTAACGACATCGGTTCCAGCCTTGATCGGACGTACCCGGTCGCCAAGCGCAGCAAATACCTTGCGGAGATTTGGTGCGTCGGGAGCCGCCCATTCCGGAAGCTTCGATGCCGCATCGGCACCAGTCCACAAATCCAGTTCAACGTCTGACAAGACAACTTCCGCCTTCGGGAACAGTTTCGTTTGCGATGCCATCCCGCCCACATGGTCGCCATGGCAATGCGTGAGGACGATTGTATCGATGGTCTCGGGGACTATCCCTGCCTCTTCCAACGACTTGGTGAGACGACCGGCGTATCGGGCCCAGCCTTTTCCGGGTCCGACGCCGGTGTCGACGAGTATTCGCTTTTCGCCCGTATCGATCAGCAGCGGGTTGGCCTGCAGCCGGAAGACGTCCATAGCTATATAATGAGCGTCAAAAGTAGGCCTTCCTCTCATGTGCATCGACATTCGTTGCGATGCTATCTGTAGGAAGAAAAAACACCCCGTCGCATAGCATAGTGATCTGGAATTCACCGAACGGAAACCGATAGAAGCCAGGCGCTTCCGAACGGGCTTCGATTTCGGCGGGCGTGGCGTTACCCGAGGGCGCACAGGCCGCGATTGTTGCGCTCGCGGCGACTGAAGTGAGGAGACAGCGGCGATTGAGAGTCAACACGGGAATCTCTCCAGATACGGACCGTAGGGCAGCCGCACCATCAATCGTAACACAACCCATCTTACCACAGCACCCTGCCTGGCAGTGGCGTATCCGGCGAGCTACAGGCCGCGACCCTAGCCTGATCGGGATCAGGATACCGAATTTGCCCGCAGGGCGGGGCGTGGTCGGCCTCGAACCCGCATCCAACGCTGTACCGTGTCACTTTCCGGTATCGGGGTCTTATGCCAAACGACCCTTCTCTAGGAACGGCATCAGCGTTAGATTAGGCGGGCCGGTCGCTCACAACAGGAGGTAGCCATGAAATGGCTCTTTATGCTCGCGTCGGTCACGTTAGCGTTCTCAGCCCCCAGCCTCGCCGGTGAACTTACGGCGGAGGTTCCCAAGGGAGACCCCGAGTTCATAGCAAAGGCGATGTCCGCTGCCCCAGCGGATATCGGGAAGGATGCCACAATCATTCGGATAGGTGACGGCTTCAAGGTCACCACCGTCAGGACCGGAACGAACGTTTGGACTTGCGCCGTCGATACGACCGGCGAGCCGTGGTGTGCCGATTCCGCCGGGCTTGAATGGTTCAGGGCGATTTCGACGAAGGCCGAACCGCCGGACAAGACCGGCTTCGTCTACATGATGGCCGGAGACCTGGGCACCAGCAACCATGATCCTTATGCGACTAACAAATCGCATTGGGTTCAAACGGGTCCGCACGTCATGATTGTCGGGAAGGCAGCGCACGAGATGGCGGCCAGTTACCCGAGCGAGTTGGACCCCAATCCAGCGCATCCCTACGTGATGTTTCCTGGTACCAAGTATGAGCACCTGATGCTTCCTGCCGACATGGGAACAGGCCACGGCCAGTAGCAGCCTCCACCGCCGCGTCTTGGCCGGCCGCGGCGGATTTCCTCGCCCGCGCTGCTCAACCTCGGCCACTTACGGCAGCGACGGAAGAACTTGGCGACCGATGCCGCGATGGTGTTGGCGCAGAGAAGCGCAAGCTGCGGCAAGATTGCGCTTTGAGCGAGGTCCTCCCGCCTGTGGTTGGCGAAGCGTTTCGACGGCATCGTGATATCGACCAGCGGCATACCAGGCCCAGCCGAGGAACGAGTAGTGGTCGCCAGGCGGATACGGGTTGAGGCGAAAGGTGTTTCGGGCGCATTCGATGGCTTCGATCGCACGTCCCTCGAACACCTCAGATCGGCAAGCATGGCCCACCCTTCGGAATGATTGGGATTGAGGCGAAGCCCTTGCTCGAACTCGGCCACTCCTGCTTCAAATTCCCCCTCGTAGGCATGCAGACAGCCAAGAACGATATGCTCCGGATCGATCTCGGCGGCTTTCTCGGCGGCGGAGCGGTGTTCCTCAACAGCTTCGCCATAGTACAGCGCATCGAAATGATGGCTCATTGCGAGCCGGGCCTGCGCCCCGGCGAAGCCCCGATCGATCTCGATGGCCCTGAGCAGGAGTGCGCGAGCCGCCCTCGTTTCCCGATTGTGTCGCGAGCGTGCGGCCGCGTTGCTCGCCTCGAACGAACTCACGCCCGTGACCCGTTCTGGACCTTTGACTCGGTCTAATCGAGCGGCAACTTTCAGGTGCCGACCGGGACACCATGGCGTCAGCCTGTCAAATGCGGTAGACTTCCCGTACGTCCACTACGTGCGCAACGCAGGGGTTGGACTGATGCCCATTTCCGAGCGAGAATTGACAGCCGCGTCCGCGGGCGGGTCAATATGCCTGCCACTCTGGTCGCACACGCAGCAATACTTGGAGTTGCTTGCCCGAATTTCGGAGAGAAACGCGCGAGACGCTTCTTGTCATGAAATGCAGGTGTGCCGGCACCCCTTCGCAAAAGACCGAAAACAGCTCTCCGGCATCGTCCCACTGGTTGCATTCATTCTTTGCATTGGGATTGCGGGGGGCGCAGCCAATGCGGGACCGTTACACGACGCCGCGCGGGAGGGCGATCTCGACGAAATCAGCCAGCTCCTGTCTCAAGGCGTCGATGTCAATAGCCGCGACGAGAGTCGCGAGACGGCCCTGATCGAAGCTGCGCTTTCCGGCCAGACCAGGATCGCCGCCGTGTTAATCGAGGCCAGCGCCGACATCGAAGCCCGCAATGACCGCGGTTTCACCGCTTTGCACGCGGCGGCGTATTCCGGAAGTGTGGAGATAGCCGCATTGTTGCTGGACCACGGGGCTGAAGTCGACGCCTTGAGCAAGCACAAGATAACGCCATTGCACGTGGCCGCGGAAGAAAACCAGGCGGCGGTGGCAGAGCTGTTGATTGCCCGTGGGGCCGAGGTCGAGGCAATCCAGGTTTACGGCTACACGCCGCTGAGCCGTGCGACGTTCATGGAAAGCACTGAGGTGATGGCTCTGCTCAAGAAACACGGTGCCAAGTGCCAACCCAAGAAGACGATAGGCGCGTCGTACGCAGCCTGCGTTGCGGTCGGCAATTGACCGCCCGCAACAACAGCGGAGGACACGACATGAAGAAAAGATGCCCCGCAATGCGAGGTCCTTGGGTACTTGCAGCTGCCACGGCCGTCTCCCTCGCCACTATGGGCTCTGGTGAGTCCTGCGCTGCCGAGGTGGTAAATACCGGGTATTTCGGCAACGTCGCCATTCTTGGCTACGATCCCGTGGCGTATTTCACCGACGGCCGTGCGACAAAGGGTTCACCGGAGTTCACAGAGAAATGGCTCGGTGCAACTTGGTACTTCGCCAGCGTGAAGCACCGCGACGCGTTTGCTTCCGAGCCGATCCGCTACGCTCCTCAGTATGGCGGCTTCTGCGCGCTGGGCACGTCAGTCGAAGAGGCATCCGCGAACATCGACCCGGAAGCCTGGCGCATCGTCGACGGTAAGCTTTACCTTTTCTCCGGAAAGGAGGGCCTGGAGGAAGACTTCGATGCTGACCCGGCGGCTGTCAAAGCGAAGGCCGACGCCAAATGGCCGGGGGTCGAGGCGAAGGAGTTCAAGGCCAGGGCGGAACACGACTGAATCAAACTGGTCATGTTGAGAAGGCGGATACCTGACGGCCAGTCCGGCATAGGTTTATCGTGCCGGGTGAGACCGATGGAGGAGCGGGATGGCAGAACCGTTGATCAATGCACCCCGAGCGCAAGCGGAATGCGCGCTCGACGTGTTCGGCGAGACAGTGATCATTCGTCGCGATCCAGCCGGCGGACTCGATGCGTCCGTGATCGAGGAGATCGTACCGCCAGGCGTGGCTGCGCCGCTGCACCGCCACAGCCGGGAGGATGAAATCTCGTATGTGATCGAAGGTACGTTTCGAATCTGGCGTGGCGATGAGGTGTTCGACGTCGGCCCTGGCGGTATCGCATTGTTACCTCGCCGTCAGGTCCACTCCTTCAGGAACATGGGTACGGTCCCCGGCCGCCTCTTGACTGTCATCCTACCCGCAGGCTTTGAACACTTCTTCGAGGTAATTGCACAGCGTCGTTTGGGAGATGAGAACCTGGACGAGATTGTGACCGTCGCGGCGGACCAGTTTGGACTCGAGATAATGGGTCTTCCGCCAACCTGAGTCGTTGCGACGGGACGGCATCACGGAGCCGCCGAGAAGTACCAGACGCTCCCGCCGTCTGGAAAGACATACTCGTCGTGTTTTTTCGCGCTTCCTCCAGGATTGCGATACACCGGGCTGCAGAATTTGCGGCCGAGCAGAACCGACGAGGATCGCGTGCACAGGAAATCGTCCTCGAGAGTGAACTTGCCGACGATTATGTTGTTATGGGCGCGCAATGCGAAATCACCGTTTGCCCCAAGCTCCATGAAGAAGTCTACGCCGTCGTACTGATGCCCGATCCAGGTCTTGTCGGTCGCCAGGGCCCCGATCGCGTCGGCATCCAGTCGGTCTTCTGACCGTCCTCGGAAATCGTAGCTCCATTCCGGGAGCTTCGCGGAGCGCAGCGCATCCAGCCGGTGGTCGAGGTCCTCTTGCCGACGATGGTGGGAATACAACACTCGCAGGTTGGCAAGGCTCTGGCCGGGCGACCTCTCGAGGATTGCTTCGACGGCTTTGTGCGCCTCTGCCATCCCACCCAGCCGCGCGTTTGCCATGGCCAGGATTTCAAGGCCGAGGTCGCTCGGTTCCTCCGGCCGGACCGTCCGCACTGCCCTGATCGCCTCCTCGTAATGATGGTTCATGTAAAGCACGAGACCGTAGTAGTCGTAGACTTGCGCCCGTGGCTTGGGGTCCAGTTCCAGCACGCGTTCCATGGCCGCCAGTGCTTCCGGGTTCTGCCCCCCATAAGTCAGGACAATCGCGAGGTTGAGTTCCGCCTCCGCGCCATTCGGATCGAGCGCCACGGCCTTCTTGACCGACGCTATGGCTTCATCGATTTCGCCGTCAAGCATTTGCAGGATGCCGAGTACGGCATAGGCTCGCGCAGATTGCGGGTTCAGTTCAAGGCCCCGCCCCGCGGCGTCATAGGCACGCTGCCGGGCGACAGCGCTCAACATCAGCGGCTGGTAGTCGAAGCCAAGGACGTCGACGATGGCTCGGGCGTAGCCTGTGTGGGCGTCGGCAAATTCCCGGTCGAGCCTGGTTGCCTTCTCATAGAGGGAGAGAGCCTCTTCGAGAGACCTGTAGTCTATGGAGTACACCTTCTGCTCGGCTCGAGTGTAGAAGTCGTAGGCTTCGAGATTTCGGGTTGGCAGGCGCGCTATCTGGGTTCGCTCGCTTTCCGACAGGCGCACTGCGAGCGCGCTAACGATGCGCTCGATCACTTCATTCTGCAGCGCAAAGATATCGGTGTAATCGCGGTCATACCGTTCGGCCCAAACGTTCCTTCCTGTGGTCGCATCGATGAGCTGCACATTGATTCGAACCGCGTTTCCCGCACGCCGGACACTGCCTTCGAGGACGTAGCGGACGTTCAATTGCTCGGCGATCTGCCGGACGTCCATAGATTTGCCCTTGAACGCGAAGGCGGAATCGCGGGCGATAACAAGCAGACCGGAAATCTTCGACAGATCAGTGATGAGATCGTTCGTAAGCCCCTCGGTAAAGTAGTCCTGTCCCGTAGTGTCGCTGATTTCGCCGAACGGCAGAACCGCAATGGATGGCCGTTGCGGCGCAAACCGCCATTGCCATGCGAAGACAATCGCGGCGATCGCGATCAGCAGTGCCGCGCCCGTTGCCAAAATCAAAGCCAGTCGGCCGGGCCGACGGGTGGCGGCGACCACCTTTCCCGCCTTGGAGGGGTCGAGCAGAACGCGATAGACGCGAACCGGGTCGGCTATGTTCTTCAGGTGCTGCTCACCGAGAGCTGAGAAGCCGACATCGGCCTTGTGCACGGCGTGATCGAACGCGGTCCCGGAGACGCAAATGCCGCCGGGCTGGGCCAGAGCTTGCAGGCGCGCGGCTATGTTGACGCCGTCGCCGTAGATGTCATCGCCTTCGACAATGACGTCGCCGAGGTTGATGCCGATGCGAAACTCAATTCGCTGGGTCTCGGAGACGCCCTGATCGCGGCTGGCCATTTTCCGCTGGACCACGGCGGCACACTGGACCGCATCAACGACGCTCGCGAACTCAACAAGCGCACCATCGCCCATCAGCTTGATGATGCGACCATGGAACTCCGCTATAGCGGGGTGGACCAATTCCCGGCGGCAGGCCTTCAGCCGCTCCAGCGTGCCGCCCTCATCCTCTCCCATGAGGCGGCTATAGCCGACCACATCGGCAGCGAGTATCGCGGTGAGCCGCCTCTCCATGTCTCTGGCCACCCATTCGATGACGATCAAGCGACAGCGATGCAATACTACCACGTCGAAGGCGATGCGTGTCGTATGCGCGCGCATAGGGGCGTGAGTTGTTCGTCATGCCCACGAATCGTGTGCCTCGGGTCTCTTCGTCTCCGCCCGACTCCATTCCTTGGAATTGAGTAGGTCAGCAGGCGAGCCGTCGCTTATTCTGGCAGACCTGCCTTGATATAGCCTTCGATAAAATGCTGACGGTCGGCATCGTTGCGGAACGGCTGCGTCCATCCCCACTGCCGGGCAGAGAAGTTAGGAAACTCCGAGAGGAATTCCCTCCCCACCTTGCGCGCTTCCGCGGTACGCCGCAGTCGCGCAAGGGCGGCGGCGAGATTGCGTTTTGAGCCAGGCCCACCTGCTTGTGGATGACGGAGCGTTTCGACAGCATCCTGATACCGACCAGCGGCATACTGGGCCCAGCCGAGGAACGAGTAGTGGTCGCCTGGAGGATAGGGGTTAAGGCAAAAACTATTCTCGGCGCATTCGACGGCCTCAGTTGCGCGCCCCTCGAACACCCGGAGATCGGCAAGGTAGGCCCACCCCGCAGAGTGATTGGGATTGAGCCGAAGCCCCCGCTCGAACTCGGCCACTCCCGCTTCGAACTCGCCCTCATAGGCACGCAAGTAGCCAAGAACGATATGCGCGTCGGCGTTTTCCGGATCGATCTCAACGGCTTTCTCGGCGGCAGCACGTGCGGCAGCGCGATGCTCGTCGATAGGCTCGCCATAATATAGCGCATCGAAATGGTGGCTCATTGCGAGCCAGGCGTGCGCCCCCGCAAAGCCTGGATCGATTTCGATGGCCCTGGCCAGGAGCGGGCGAGCCGCCCTCGTTTCCCGCAGCGATTGCGTCGCGAGCGCGCGCCCCCGAACGAACAAGTCGTAGGCCTCGAGATTGGTCACCCTGCGCTTCGGAAGAGGTTTTGCCGACGGCAGGGCGTGGGTAAGAGCGTTGATCACCTTGCCGACGACTTCGTCCTGCAGGGCGAAGATATCCGCGAGGTCGCGATCCAGGCGTTCGGCCCAAAGACAGCTTGCACTGGAGGCGTCAATGAGTTGAGCGTTGATACGCACCCGTGCTGCCGCCCTCCGCACGCTTCCCTCGATGAGATAGCGAACCCCCAACTCCCTGGCGATAATGCGCAAGTCCATCGACCGATCCCTGTAGGCAAAACTCGAATGACGGGCGATTACCAGGAGGCCATCGACTTTGGAAAGATCGGTGATGAGGTCTTCCGCGAGGCCTTCGGCGAAATACTCTTGCTCAGCATCGTTGCTCAGGGTCGAAAACGGCAGTACGGCGATCGAAGCCACCTGCGGGAGCGCCGGCACGGCGTCCGGCTCGCCATCCTCCCGTCCGCCGGTAGGTCCCCAGTCCACACGGAAGACCCGAATGGGGCGGGCAATGTTCTTCAGCAGACATTCACCCTGATCAACGAAGTGCATCGGCAGCTTGCGATTGACGTGCTCGTGAACGCTGTGACTTATAAGCACGCCGCCTGGCTCGGCCAAGGCCTCCAGCCGGGCGGCGACATTGACCCCGTCTCCGAACACGTCCTCCTGATCAGCCAGGACGTCCTCGAGGTTGATACCCATGCGGAAAACCAGTCGGCGATCCTGGTCAACATCCTTGCTCCGCTCGGCTGTCGCTTGCTGGAGATCGACGGCGCAGCGCACCGCTTCGATGGCGCTCGCGAATTCCGCCAGGAACCCGTCCCCTGCCGTCTTGAAGATGCGCCCCCGGTGTGTTTCGACCGCTGGCCGGGCGACATCGCGCAGCAGTCCTTGCAGCCGCGCGTGGGTGTCCTCCTCGTCACGCTCCATCAAGCGGCTGTAGCCCGCGACATCAGCCGCAAGGATGACTGCCAGCTTCCTTTGGGGTGCGGCAGAAACCATAGTTCGTTTGTCGTCGTCCGGCATTGGAGGAGGTTACGCTGCACAAGTTCTGCCTTCAACAGAGATCACGGTTTGGGTGGCGATCAATTGGGGGCCAGAGCGACATCGTCTCCTGTGGTCGAAAAAATGGCCTCTGTCAGCCCGTTGCTGACGGGAGCTGAGCTTCCAATCGGTCGGCGAGAGCCAAGTAGCGCGGGTGGTCCCGCAGGGGATCGAGGTCGCTGTCGTTTTTCATCCAGCCCGTGACCAACGCGACATACGTCTGCGATCCGGACGCCTGCCGTTCAAGGCAGTCGATGGCCTCCTCAGGCCTGCTTAGCTTCGCATAGCAACAAGCGAGGTTATAAAGCACCCTGAGATCGTCACCGGCGAGTGCAGCGGCACGGTCCGCCCACGACGTTCCACGCTCCGTCTCGCCCAAATCCGCCAGCAAGCAGCCCCCATAGCAGAGAAGATTCGGCTCGTCGGGATGCCGGGCGATCTCTCCCTCCATCAGTCTGAGGCATTCCCGCGCCGCCTCTATGGCTTCTTCATGGTGTCCAAGCGACACATGGACCGCCCGCAGCATGTCCCACGCCCGGTATTCATCCGGCTTCAACGCGATCGTTCGCTCGTAGAAACCTTGCGCCCTTTCGAACTGGCCGACCGCGTGACAGTTGCGCCCGTAAAAGAAGTTTGCCTCGAAGCACGTCGGGTCGAGAGCGAGAGCACGCTCGAATTCGGCCTCCGCCTCACCGTGAAGGGCCCTGGCGAACATCGCGATGCCGCGCGATGTATGGGCATCGCAGAGACCCGGATCAAGCTCCAATGCCCGGTCGGCGTTGGCGATAACGTTTTCATAGGTTGCGGTCGGATCATTGGCGAGCAGGAGGTAGGAATCACAATCGGCCAATCCCGCATAGGCCCGCGCATAGTGCGGATCGAGCTCGATCGCCTTGGCGAACAGATGCCGGGCTTCCTGTATGTTCCTGGCCTCGTGTCCACGGTTGAAGAACGACCGTCCCATCAGAAAGGCTTGATATGCCTCCGGATTGTCGGTTCCACGCTTGGTGATGGCCACAAGCTCCTTCGCCAGGAGTCGCACCAAGAGCGCGTCGACAATGTTCTTCGAGATTTCGTCCTGCAGCGCGAAGATATCCTCAAGATCGCTGTCGTACCGCTCCGCCCACACGTGCCGACCATCCGCTCCATTGATGAGCTGAGCCGCGATGCGCACGCTGTTTCCGGCTCTGCGCACGCTACCTTCCAGCACATAGCCGACGCCGAGCTCCCGTCCCACCTGCTTCACGTCTACCGCGCGCCCCTTGTAAACGAAGCTCGAATTCCGGGCGACGACGCTGAGCGCTGACACTTTCGAGAGGTCTGTGATGATGTCTTCAGTGATGCCGTCGCTGAAGTATTCCTGCTCCGGGTCGCCGCTCATGTTGGTGAACGGCAGGACTGCGATCGACGCGCCTTCGCCATTCGTGGCGGTTGCCGCCGAAGCGGGCCAGCTACGGGGCGTGTCGCGCCATGGATGTCCGAGACGCGCCATATAGACCCGTATCGGCCGCTCGAGGTTCTTCACGCTATGTTCACCGAAATCCTCGAAGTCGACAGCCAACTCACTGCCGATGTGCTCGCGCACGATGCCGGAGATCGCGACGCCGCCTTTCCGGCCTTCCCGAACGCTCCTTCATCCGGCGCTTCACCAAGGCCGCAGGCATGACTCCCCTCGACTATGTGCACGCGCTGCGTCTCGAGGAGGCCAAGCAGATGCTGGAGACCACCGATCTGCCGATCGACGCCGTCGCCAACGACGTTGGCTACGAGGATGCGAGCTTCTTCGGCCGTCTGTTCCGCCGTGAGACCAGCCTGACACCTGGGCAGTATCGCCTACGATTTGGCTCCTTGCGCAGAACGCTGCAGGACAAAAACGGAGACATGCGTCGGAGCGGTTCCACGTGCCCGTCGCCTCATCTTTGAGATACGTCTTGCTGCATTCCTCGATCCAACACGCCGCAGTCTCCATGTCCATGTGCCATTCCAGGTGGCGATCGTCAGTTGACGGGATGACGCATCCGCGGCTGTGCGAACGCTGTCGGTTCGGCTGGCCCCCTGTCGCCTGGGTGCGGATTTGGCGCATACTGGCCACGGAAGCAATATGCTGCGGGGGCGCACTGTGGATCGGAAGCTGGCTGCCATCCTTTCGGCTCATGTTGTCGGTTTCAGCCGCCTGACGGCGCTGGACGAAGAGGGTACGATTCGGGTGACGAGTACCGCGAGAAGATCGCGATCCGGTTTTGCGACTGACTTCACGCCAAACGGATATACAGCAGGCTATCTGATGACCATTTCCATGTACCGCGTAGCCTCTTCCAAGCCCGTCGGTGCTGGTTCGAACGGTTCGCACTCCAGGAAGCCGAACCTGCGGTAGAGAGCGATGGCATCCGTCATGAAGGAAATGGTCACGAGGCGCACTCTTCGGAATTCCGACCGGCCGATAGCATCAAGCGCGGTTGCAAGGAGCCTGCTTCCTGCGCCTTCCCCCCTTGCCTCCGGACGCACGAAGAGCTTGACGATCTCCGCAACATCTCCGTGACCCGCATGGCCGACGCAACCTAAGGCGACAGACCCCGCCCGTGCGAGATACATGCCAGTCCTCGGCAACGTGCACTTTTCTAACAAGCTCGCGGCATCGTCAGAATAGTAGGCAGAAATCACGTCTCCCGACGGAAGACCGCGCGCATCGCATTGTTTAACGTCCCATTGGCCCATATCCGCGATCAGCGCGAGCTTCACAGAAGTCAGCAAGCGTCCGAGCCTTTATGACGACAACCATGGCACACCAACGGATGTTAGGTCAGAGATGTTAGGGGCTGGGGGCACCCCTGATATAATAAGGACCGACGACCGAGCCATTCTCTTCGGCTACAAATCTTTACCGAGCCAATAGTTGAGCGCTGCATCCCTACTCAAATTGCGGTCAAGTGCGTAGGTCTCTCCCACCCTTATGACGGGGCCAATGATCCGCCAAATGGCATTTTGATCCAGATCGGACGCTCGTCGGATTTCCATCCCGCAAATATAACGGTGAATGAATACTTCTGGCAACGCCCTGGCGGCAGCACGTGGCCGCATAGCGTCTAAAGGGGACTTCAAGAGAGTTTGCTTTCTACAGGACGGATGCGAGTAAGAACTCTACCAAGAGCCTTTTGCAGCGCCGCGGTCCCACCGAAACCGCGGAAGTCCTCGAGTACCTGTTCGTTCAAGCCGCCCTTGGTCGAATGATCGCCGACGAGTTCGTCAAAGCTCGTGTCGGGTCTTGAACGGACGGCATGGTCGAGGCCTGAAAACAACTGACGGAGGTAGGCGTCGCCAGCGGCCCTCGGAAGACCTTGGCTCTCCAGCCAGGTCGACGTCGCGTCTAGGATGCCGAAATAGGTGCCCATCATGGAGCCCGCCACCGCGAGAAGATCGAACTCACATTTGTTTTCAACTTGGACCGCCGTTCCGAGCGCCGAGAAGACGGCATTTGAAACCTCGTCGGGCGGGTGGATCGCGGTCGCGCCCTGGAGATCGGCGACGAACGGAAGCGGAATAGCCTGGCTCAGCCGAACTGGCTGATCGATCCACGCCAGCAGTCGATCGAGTGGCGTGGCCGCGACAAAGCTGATGACATGGTGGCTCGGCCGAAATCGGAGCGCGCGGACAACCTCCTCGGCAATCTGCGGCCTCACTGCCAAGAATACGAGATCGGATCGGTCGAGAACGTCCTGGTTGCCCAAAGCGATCGACACGTTCTGGTTCGCCGCTGCGAGGCGGGTGGCGACGCTTTCGCTACGAGGTGACAGCACGATCGGGGTGTCGCGAAACCCGGTCTTGCCAAGCCCGGTGACGACGGCCGCCGTGATCGTGCCCGTCCCGACGAACCCGATTGTCATCCGCTTCGGATCGATCTCCATTGGCACCCCCTATGCACCTGCTTGCGCCCCGTGATCTCGACGAGGGAACCGCACAGTCGAACTTACTTCGTCGTGCGTGGCTCGCGAATGTTTCGTTTGGCATTTCGATATTCACGTCAAACTGCGTGTGCGACGTAGGCGTAGTAGACAGACGAGCCGAAAAACACCCCTTGGGCGCTCGTGTCGAGGATTTCGCCGACCCACGCCGTTGTTTCGGCTTCGCTCAGAATGCCGGCCTTCGGTGCCAACTTCGCGAAGGACTCAACGGCGCTCTTCCAATAGTCGGCGGTGCCGACTTCGGTGACGATCGTCGGCATGACAGCGTCCACGGCAAATCCGGCGTCCTTGAGCAACCGTGGCATCTGGCGAAGGATGCGCGGGTTGGTCACCAGTGATGCGATGATCGCGTCATCCATTCGCCTCGATCGCTCCGTGTCGGCGAGCTCAAACGTCAACGACGCGAAGTCTCCGTCGAAGATGGCGACGACTCCGTCGGGACGCAGCACCCGGCGCATCTCCACGAGGACTTTGGCGGGATCATCAAGATGGCTGAACAGCGTGTGGGCAATGACGGCGTCGAACGAGGCGGCCCCGAGTCCAAGCGCATGCGAGTCGCCACACGCGAAGCGCACGCGCCCGCCCATCTTCTCGGAGTCGGCGAAACGGCGGGCCGCCCGGACGAGATAGTCGCTGCGGTCGATTCCGAGAACCGTTCCTTCAAACTCTGGGCGAGCCGCGATGGCCCGCGCCGCTATACCCGTGCCGCAACCGAGGTCGAGCACGGTCGACCTGCGGTCAATCTCCATGCGATCGAGATAGTCGGAGAGCGGCTTGGCGAAATAGGGATGATGTCCGCGCACTTCCAGCCGGGCGATCATGACCTCGAGAGTGGCCTCGTCGAGTTTGTCTGTAATCCGGAATGGGTCGAGCGCTGCGGGCATCGTGGTCACGGCTCCGAAGCCGCTCGCATCTTTTGAAACTCCACTCGGTAAACCACTTCCTCGCCGGTCAAAGGGTCTATGCCCGGTGCGTCGCTGATCACCAACCTGTCGCCGCTGATCGGCCGGATCAGGTCGGATAGCCCCCAAGCCGGATTCCAGCTTGCGTCAACGTGATGGATGACCCTGCCGTTTTCGACGGTATACGAGCCGCTATAGGCCAGCATGGAATCGAACAGGGCGACCTTTTCATCGCCCGTGGGCCTGGGCCCCTTCGGTACCGGCCGCCCACGACGGACGACCAATGCCATCACGCGGCCGTCCGCTTGATAAGAGAGAAATCCCGTCGGCTCCGGACCCATGGCGTCGGTTACCTCGCCGGAGGCAACGACTTTCCGTGTCCATGAGAGCATTCGCCAGGTTCCGAGCAATGCGGATGCATTTGGCATGCTGTCCCCCCTCCAAACGGCCCCCGCAGGATCACCCACAATACCATGGGCGTGGGCGTACACACCACCGAGAAGAGTATACCGTGCCTTTTTCCTGCCGAGGGCGCAGCCCGTAACGAGCATGGGATAGCAGCGCGCTTTTCCTGCATTCATTCGTTGAGATTGGGGATGCTGCTGGTCTGCGGGCGCAGAAACGAATGACGCCTTTCTCGTTAGGGTTGATCGAACTTCCGTGTTACCGTCGTATCCTCGCTGCGCGTCCGTTGGCCATCAAAGCATATCAAGGAGAAGGCAGATGGCGGCGGGAACACACCGCCAGCAGGTCTGCCTCAGGTCTGACTGGACGTTGATCCGAGGCCGTCGCGCTTCGATTCCTATGATGCCGTCTTGTTGAGAGGATGTGTCATGGCGGGGATACTTGACGTGGTTGTCGTAGGAGCGGGCTCGGCCGGGCTTGGGGTCAGCTATTTCCTCAAGCAGCAAGGTCGCGATCATCAGGTGCTTGAACGGGGCCGCATCGGAGAAACGTGGCGGACCCAACGCTGGGATTCCTTCCGTCTGAACTCGCCGAACATCCGCTCGCTGCTGCCCGGTGATGCCCCTGACGTTCCTGATCCTTGGGGTGCCAGCACGCAGCATCAATTCGTCGCCTATCTCGAGAGCTATGTCGAGCGGCATCGTTTGCCGGTGATAACTGGCGCTCCGGTAGGGGAACTGTCCACGGATGACGGACTCTTTCTCGTGACGACGCCACCCGGTGTACTTCGGGCCCGCAACGTCGTAATCGCGAGCGGTAGCCTGAACTGTCCGAAACGTCCGCCTGCGTCGGCGGACCTGCCGGCAGCGCTTCGCCAGCTCGATTCGTCGGCCTATCGCAGTGCCGCCGAGCTGGAACATGGTGCTGTTCTGGTAGTCGGCAGCGGTCAATCGGGCGGCCAGATTGCCGAGGACCTGGCACTCGCGGGACGCTCGGTCTTTCTGGCGACGAGCCGAGTCGGCCGTCTGGTCCGCTATTATCGCGGCGGCGACATCTTCAATTGGATGACCCTGTCCGGCTATTTCGACGTACCGCGCAGGGAAATCGTCCTGCCTTCGGGGAAGCTGCCGCCGCGAGGCTTGCTTGGTGCCACCCACACCATCAGCCTGCAATCGCTGAGCGCCCAGGGGGTCGTGTTGCTCGGCCGCTTCCTGGGCATGAGGAATGGCAGCCTGGTATTCGGCGACAACCTGGATGAGCACATGCGCTTTGCTGACGAGAGCTCAGCCAACGTCAAGCGCGTTATTGACGCTTACATCGGGCGCGCCGGGCTGAACGCGCCGCCAGCCGAGGATGACCCTGCCGAGGTGATCGCCCCACGCCTCGCCGATCCACCGATCCGCTCAATCGAATTGGCGACGAGCGGCATAGCGTCGGTAATCTGGTGCACAGGCTTCAGAGGCAATTTCCGGTGGATCAAAATCCCGCGTACCATCGACGACGACGGCCAGCCTGTTCACGAGGACGGGATCGGATTCGTTCCCGGACTGTATTTTTCGGGCCTCGATTTTGCCTCGACACGGAAATCGGGAATTATACCGGGGATTGCTGAGGAAGCAGCACGTCTGGTGAACCATCTCGCCGGGAGATCGGCTAGTTAAATTCGATTGGTTAACACCTGCATGGGCAGCGCTGTTACAGGGCACGTGTGAAGGGGTGGCCCCTCTTCGGAACGCCGTGTTCGAGTTTCAGCACTCCGGCGGGACCGACTGAACCTCTCTCAAATAGCGCTCGATGGGTGCGAGCCCCTCAATGCCAGGCATATTTCTCACGGCCTCGTCCGGCCCGCAAAACGGGTAAGGCAGGCTAGTAATCCAGCATAATCCTGTCGAGCTCTTTTGCCGGAAGGATTTCCATCTCATCGATGGTGATGATCAGCTTTTCGACCAGGCACCGCGCGTCGGACGAGAAATACCAGTCATAGCGGCCGCTCCCCACCCGGATCGCACCGTTGTTCTTGGCCGACATGCCGACCAGCCAATGGCAGGGAAAGTGCCGTCGATTGGCCTCCGTTGGCCGCGCCAGGCAGAAGCTATAGACATTCTCGCAGTCATTCGCGAAGCGACGACTGAGGATTTCTTCGATCGCGGCCAGTCCATTGGCCGAACTTGGAAAGGAAATGGCCTCGGTCTTCACGATCATTTCTAGCTGGACATCGTCAGCAAAGACGCGGCGCATCAGGAACGGACGGTTCCCGTCCTTGGCACAAAAATAGGCGCTGACGGCTTCATAGGGACTTGGCATGGGTCTCTCTCCCTGTTCCAAATCTAGTCCCATTACTTGCTTCCCGCCAGAGCGCCTGGGTTCGTCGATTGCGCCATATGCTTGAGACGGGTCGCCTGCATATAGGTTCATCAAACGAGGCGCTCAACTGTGCAAGGAGAAAGCGGCAATGGAGCAAGTGCCGCAAACGCTGATTTTATATTAGTAGAATTAGATATTATAAAATAGATTAAGATGCCTTTCGGTAGGCCGTTACGGGCGTTCGAGAAAAATATGCTAACCCGTCAACAAATGCTTGAAGGTATGCGCTTAGCTTCCGGCAAGCGCATTGCGCTTTGTATAGTAATCACACTTGTGAACACCAATTTTTTTCTCAATGCAGGGCCGCGGGCTGGCTCTTCTGTGCTAACCGCTAAGCTGAGATTGGTTTGTGGTCGATCAGATGTCGTCTGGAACTACATTGTAAGTGTAATGGGTGAAAAGAAAGCTATCGTGAACAACAGCGGAAGTGGCAAGCAGGGCGAAACGATCCGTCACCTCTTGCTGTACCGCGACAAAAGCTGGGTCCTTATTTACGACTTTTTTCGACGGGGGCGTCCAAGTGAGGAAGATCAAGCCTGCATCGTTGCCAGCGGCACCCAAGAAACCGCCTACGAAGCGACCGACCTCCTCGTCGATAGCCTTCCTCAAGATTGGATGGGTGAGAGGGTAAAAGACGTTCCTCCTCCGCAGCTTGATCGAATACCTCACTAAGATGGAACACTCGTCCGATGTCGCTTCAACTTTGTGGCACTTGCTCCATAATGCCGGGAGAAAGCAACGGACTGGTCCCCCCGAGTCCAGACGTACATGGCGACGGTCACTTGAAGAGCCGGGAGCATGATCAAGGTGGCCTAGACCTCGACGACAAGCCGCGGGTCGAAGGCAGTCCCCTCTCCAGGATATCCGCGCGGGTTGGCGATCACCCTGCTCTCACTGACTCGGTAATCGACTTTATTATGGACGTGACCATGCACCCACAATGCAGGCTGCCCTTCGACGATCAGGTCCTCCAGATCGGAGGCGTAGCAGGCAGATTGGAACTCCGGTGGAATTGATCTGGACGACGGAAGTCGTTCATCCCACTCTGGGCGGCCGCCATCGCGAGTTCAGGATCGCCCCCGTTGAGGCGGAAGTCGGTCCACAGGGTTGCCCCAACAAACCTGACGTCTCCGATATCCACGGCCTCGTTTTCGAGAAAGTGGATGCGAGGATGGCGATTACGGAGCAACCGCGCTTCGCGGATGCTCTCCTGCACGGAGGCTCCATAGTATTCATGGTTCCCTGCCGTCAACACGACAGGCATCGAGGAAGTGATGTTGGCTGCCAACCATTCGATGCTCGGGACGATGCCGCGGGTCAAAAGATCGCCGGCGCAGACCAGGACATCGGCGTCAGGAGGCGGCCGCTGAACGAAGGGTTGGCCGAACTCCAGATGCAAATCGGAAATGATCCAGAGTCTCACGCTTCGGTACCTTTCTGAGGTCGAAGCGTCGTCTGAACGTGATCCGACCCCGAAAGCCGGACGACTCCTGCGATTTCACGACACGTCTGCTGGTTTTGATCTCTTAATGCCATTCCTGACCTCGATACGATAACTGCCGCCTCCGCTTGCGCGGTTGAACGTCAAAGAACTCGTATCGGAAACAGGACAGCCTTGATCATGGCGAGAACATTTAGAGAACGCACATTCTCCCGTCAAGAGGGTTCTGGGGTGTCGAGTGGCTAGCCCGATTGTTTTTGTTCGGATGCGACCTGTCAGCGCTTGCCGGATGGCTGCCCGGAGCTCAAGGTGCGTTCGACCAAGTAATAGGAGATCGCGATGGCTCCGCCATCATACCGCAAGCCCCAACGAAAGGCGGTAAGGGAACCCTCGCTGGGCCGTGCCTTGGACGAGATAGGGTTCAAACCGCTCGGCCGTCGGATAAAGATTAAGCAGGGCGTCGATCAGGTGAAGCTCCGCCTGCACTTGATTGCAAACGTCTCAGGAGAGCGAGGGTCCTGAGGATGAGGACTCTGCTCACCTGCGAGGGCAGAGTCCTGACTGTTGGCCGTCGCGTCTCGACGGATCGTGGGGAGGCGCGGCGCTCTATCGTTTTCCGGTAGGCGCGCCGACTAGAAGGGCGGTCAGCAAGGCGGCCACGCCTCCTATCACCAGCGCGCTTGCGACTCCAAAATGATCGACAGCCAGACCTCCAACCAGCGCGCCCGCTCCAATGGCAAGCTGCGCAGTCGAAACAAACAGTGCGGCCACGCTTTCAAGCTTGTCAGGGGCGGAGGTAAACATAAAGGTCTGCATGGCGATCGGAAGCATCCCGAAGCCGAAGCCCCAGGTGAGCGTCCAGATCGTAGCGGCCAGCGCGCTATCTCCAGTTATCGTGAGGCCAAACGTGGACAAACTGATCAACGCAGCAGTCCCCGACAGAGAGAGTCGCAAGTTCCTACCTACCGCCCAGCCGCCGAATAGATTTCCGATGAAGCCTGCAATACCGTATCCGAGAAGCAGCGCGCTGAGCACGGCCGCGTCGATATGCGAGACCTGATTGAGAAAGGGTGTGATGTAGGTGTAGCCGGCGAATTGCCCGATGAATATCAGGACAGCGGCAAGCAGGCCCACTTGCGTCTTTCTGTTTCGAAGAACCGCAGGGATTTGAGCAAGGCCGGATGACTGCTGTGGCTTGATCGAGGGCAAGAGCAACAGGAGCGCAGCAACGACGAAAATGGCGACTCCAGACGCCAGCCCGAATGAAAGACGCCATCCGAGCAGATTCCCGACGAGTGCGCCCGCCGGCACCCCGGCGACCGTTCCCAGCGACACACCGGAATAGATCAGAGACGTCGCACGTCCGCCCTCCGCTCCGGGTCGAAGGCGCGGACCAAGTGATCCCCCGATCGTCCAGAAGCCACCGACCCCGATCCCCAACAGAACTCGGCCAAACATCAGCGCCTGGAAACTGGTCGCCATTGCAACAATTGCATTTGACAGCACGAGCAGACCCAAAAGAAAGACCAGAACGTGCTTGCGGTCGAACCGACCCGCAAGGCCTATGGTGAGAGGGGCGGCGATGGCGGCGAGGACGCCCGGCGTCGTGACCATCAGGCCAGCCTGCCCCTCGCTGATTCCAATCTCTGCTGCAATCTGCGGAAGCAGCCCCACGGGGAGGAATTCCGTGGTGACGAGAGCGAATGCGCCAATCCCGACGGTGGCAACGGCAGGCCAGGACGCAAGTGGCGCATGCGCGCGAGTCTGCGCATAGCTCGGTGAAACGGGCATATCCATTTGAAGGTCCTTATCAGTGAGAACCTCGGCCGGAGGCATGAGCTTCCGGCCGAGGTTCGTCATCCAAATTTCACGAGGTTGAGTGCAGGGAGCGGACCGCCTGGGAACTGCACGAGCTTTCCACCGACCGAGATCGGACCGAGATCGATCCCCGCGAAGCCCAGCTTGGCGATCAGTGCGCCAACTTCGGCCTTCGACCTCGCGTCATCTCCCGAGTAAAAGAGGACGCGGCTTCCACCCTCAGCACGCGGATCGCCAGAGAGCAGATGCGGAGGAAGATGGTTGAACGCCTTTACGACACGAGCGCCTGGCACCAGGTCGGCGAAGACTTCGGTCGACAGTCGCCCATTGAGTTCCGCTGGCTGGAAGAGCGGACGCTCGATCGGGTTGTTGGCGTCGATGACGATGCGCCCGGCCCAATCAGAAAGACCCGCCAATGCCTTTGGCAACTTCGACCACGGCACGGCGACCAGCACGAGATCGGCCTTGGCCGCTTCCTCGATGGTGCCTGCCGTGATGTGTGGTGTCAGTTCGCGTGCAAAGTCCCGAAGCGTGTCTGGACCGCGGCTGTTTGCGATCGTTGCGGCGATACCGTTTCGAGCAAGCGCGCGGGCGAACGCGGAGCCGATCTCCCCGGCTCCAATGATACCGATAGACATTGGTGGTCTCCAGGTTGATTGCTGATCAGGCGGTGAAGCCGCCGTCGGCGACGATGTCAGCGCCGGTTACGAAGGCGGCCTCCGGGCTGGCGAGATAAGCCACTACACTGGCGACCTCGTAGTCCTTTCCGTAGCGGCCGATCGCCATGCCGGGGCCGACGATCTTCGAGACGGGACCTCCATCCGGATTCATGTCGGTGTCGGTCGGGCCGGGGTGCACGGTGTTCACGGTGATGCCTTTGGGACCGAGGTCTCGCACGAGGCTGCGGTTGAAGCCGGCGACAGCTCCCTTCGTCAGCGTGTAGAGAGAGGCTGTCGGAAAGGCTGCATAGCGTACCATCGACGAACCGATATGGATGATCCGGCCGCCCGAGTTCATACGACGTGCAGCTTCCTGCGTGCCGACGAACACACCAGTCACGTTGACCGCGATCATGCGCTCGTAGTCTTCGAACTTGATGTCTTCGATCGGACCACCAAGTGCGATGCCGGCATTGTTGACGAGGATGTCGAGGGAGCCGAAGGTCTCCTCCGTCTTGGCCACTGCGGCCCGTACGGATTCAGGATTCCCGGAGTCGGCATGGATGGCGATGGCACGACCGCCTGCGTTTTCGATTTCCTTCACGACTGCGGCTGCCTTTTCCGGCGAGGCGCTGTAGGTAATGGCGACTGCGGCTCCATCTGCCGCGAGGCGCTTGGCGATGGCTGCGCCGATAGAACGGGAGCCCCCCGTGACGAGAGCGGTCTTGCCGGACAGTTTCTGAGAGATGTTGGTCATTGCGATCACTCCATTGCTTGGTTTCGATGGAGTGAATATCGCCCTCTTATTCCCCTATGATTAGAGACAATTGACTGTTATTAATTTCAAGCAATCATTGAAAGACGCCTCATGGAAACATTGGCAAATCTGGAGTCCTTCGTTCGCAGCGCGGAGCTTGGCAGCTTCTCTTCCGCAGCCCGCAGGCTAGGATTGACGCCAGCGGCGGTCAGCAGGAACGTCGCCGCTCTGGAATTCAATCTGAAGCTTCGGCTCTTCCAGCGCAGCACACGGAGTTTGGCACTTACGGAGGCGGGCGAGCGCTTCCTCCATTCGGTCCGTGATCACCTGGAGAGCCTTCAAGGTGCGATTGCCGAGGCTTCCAATGAACAGACCGAACCGGCAGGCGTGCTGAGACTCAGCATGAGTCCCACATTTGGAATTGAGTACATTCTCCCCAAACTGCCCGAGTTCATGAGCCGATACCCGCTGATCAGGCCGGAATGGATGTTCGAGAATCGGCAGGTTGACCTGATCGCCGAGGGATACGACGCGGCGATCGGTGGCGGATTCGAGCTGACACCGGGCATCATCGCAAAAACCCTTGCCTCGGCCCACATCATCGCGGTTGCCTCGCCGTCATACATGCAGGACCGGGTTCCGCCTCACGACCCATCCGGCCTGACTGAGCTAGATGGGATCGTCATGCGTTCATTGCGGACAGGTCGAATTCGACAATGGCAGATGCGAAACGTCGCAGGTGAAGAGCAGTCGGCGGCGCTGAAGGAAAGGATCGTCGTCAACGACCCGGCCGCAATGCGATCGGCTGCGGTTCTGGGGCTTGGCGTCGCCATGATCGCGAAACCGGACGCATTGCCCTACCTGGAGAACGGTGAACTCGTCCGGTTAACACCTGCATGGTACGCGGACGCTGGTCCGATTTCGATTTACTATGCGAGCCGGACCTTGCTGCCCACCAAAACCAGAGTGTTTATTGATTTCATCGGCGAGGTCTTCCAACGTGAAAGGTGGCCCGAACGGTTCGCAGGCACATTGGGCTAATGGCCCGTAGCTGGATAAGCGGCTCCGCCCCTCTGTCGAGCGAGGAGCGGAGCCTGACCGCTAGCCGTCACGTCCTGACGGATGCGGATTGGGTACTCATGCCCTTCGCGCCCAGGAGCGCCCGAACTTCGTCGCCGTTAACGTGACCCTTGTCGACCAGCGTCTCGGCAAGATGGTCGAGTTCCTGACGACGCTCCGAAAGAAGCGACACCGCGCGGTCTAACTGGGTCTTCAGCCTGACATCGACGAGACCGCGCAGTTTCGGGTCGCGATCCCGAAGGCATTCGAGGGGACGGTCCCCCTTGCCAAGTTCGACAGACAGCACCTCACCGAACCCGAAGTGACGCTCCAGCTTCGTGGCGATATCGCTTGCCAGCACCAGGTCCGACGACGGCGCTCCGCCTGCCCCGTCTGCGTGGCAGCCATAGACCACCGTTTCGGCCGCGATGCCGCCCAAGAGCATCGCGATCCTGTCGTCGTAGTAGCTTGCCGTCTTCACCCGACCGACCTCGGGTTCAAAAACGGTCATGCCAACCGACTGAGCGCCAACCCCGATCGCCGCATCCCGATCGATGTGAACATGCTTGAGCACGTCGCTTGCGAGGAGGACCGCGACGATGGCATGGCCAGCTTCGTGGATTGCCGTGTTCCGCAGTTCACTTGCGCTCAGGACGTAGCGCTTGGGCATCACCTCGAGGAGGAGGTCTTCCGACAAGGCAATCTTCCGCCGCCTCGAAAGCCGCCTGGCATCGCGAGCAAGTTTCTCGATGTCAGCTCCTGACCATCCCCTGGTCGCCGGGACGAAACGGGCGAGATCGCCGTCGAACACCTGTTCGCGCAGATGGTGCCGCAGGATCGCGACACGGGCGGCCGCATCAGGCAATGGGATTTCGATCAGCGTCTCGAGTCTTCCCGGCCGAAGCAGGGCGCGGTCGATGACAGAGGGATTGTTGGTGGCACCCACGACGACGACGCCTTCACGGCCCTCCGCAGGGTCAAGGCATTCAAGCAGGCCGTTGATCACTTGACGCCGATAGTCCCTTGCATGGTCGTCGTCCCCCTCCCGGTCGCCAAAGCTGTCGAACTCGTCGACGAACAAGATGCAAGGCGACTGCTTCATCGCTTGCGCGAAGGCGGCGCGCATTGCCTTCAAGTAGTCGCCCAGATGACCGGCCGCCTGCCAACGGGCGGCGGAGGCGACCACCAGTTCAACCTCGCAGGAGTCAGCGAGGGCTTGGGCATACGTCGTCTTTCCGCAGCCGGGCGGACCATGCAACAGCGCTCCTCGGTCACACGCCCTTCAGCGTGCTGGTCTGGTGAGCGATCCATTTCCGTTCGTCCTGGATGGCCAATGGGATGATATCGAAGAAGCTGGCCTGCTTCTGCTTGGTCCAGATGCCGAGCATCGGAGTGTGGCTAACGGAGGCGACGACGCCGTGCCAGTCGGTAGCCTCATATTCGAGCTTGATTGGATACGAGCTGATCCTGACGACGTCGGGGTTCGTCTCGAAGTGGATCAGAGCATCCCGCATAAGCGTAGAGCGCGCCCTGATCGACTTCTGGGGGGCCTTCCGGGTAGGAAAGCTAACCGGGATTTCCTGACGTTTCTGGCTTTTGGCCACCTTGACGAGGGGAACGTGGTCATCCCCGAAACCGAAGAACTTCATGAGTTCGCGTTCGTTCATTTCATATCTCCAGGCATAGCTCCGCCGACGCTGATCTTCGCGACCCGCGGTGCTGGTTTCAGATTGGGGAAATGCCTCAGATGTCGGCGGACTGGTCGTCTTCGAACAGGTGTCCCTGCCATTCGCGCATCAGATCGGCGATCGAGATGCACTCGCCCCCCAAGGAGTCTAGGTCAGCTACGCTGATCGGCCGGGAAGTGGAAATGGTGGTGTCGATGAAAAACATGGCGCACTTCTCCTCTCCCGCTGGTGGCTATCCGAGCGGGCTACGATGAACATTGGGGAAAAGGGACGCACCTGCTTGGCGCGTGCCTGGAGGTCAAAGTTCGGAGAGTTTGGCGAACCGCCCGAACTGCAAGCAAACGACTACGAGCTGCCGATGGCAGTCATATTCGCGTGGCTATGTGCAGTCCGAAGGCGGTCATGGGATCATCCCGTGCTGCGGAAACGGCATGGCTCATCGCTTCCGTTCTCGGTTTGTACCGGACGGTTTCGGTAAGTCAACCGGGCCCGGACCCGCCGGACTGCAGAAATTTCATGAAAGGGGACGAGCCGACGCGGGAATCCGTTGACAGTACCAATCCAACCGGCAACACTCAGAGTGCTTATGTTCTGGTGTTTTTTGGTTGGTTTGTTGGTGTCCTGCCATGCAGTCCCGATAAACAATCAGGAAGCTCACGGGTATCCCCACAACGGGTATTCCCACAACGACGGGCCGTCCTCTAACGGGGCGGCCCGTCGTTATTTGGTCGGTGGCGTAGGCGTTTGGCCATCCTTCACTCCTAGCTTCGTTGGTCCGGGCAAATATATTGAGGGCCGCCCGCTGAAGTTGACAAGCCTTTCCGTCGCCCGCGCGCCCCTGCCCTCTTCGACGAAACGACAGCTGCCAGATTTATTTTCGAGCGGGGTCAGCGACATCGGAAAATTAGAATTCTCTGATGCAGATGCGAGCAGCTCTGGCCTCGACCAGGAGCCTTCGACTTTTTGAAGCCAAATCGTTGGCTGAAAAAATTCTGCTGGTGCTCCTAGACAAGCACGAAGTTTGTTCTATTTTTGTTCACTATGAAAACCTGGACCTCGATCATCACCGCTCGAATAGGCTGAACGCCCTGGCCAAGAGACGGCCACCGTTCGGAATCGTGTTGTCGAGGTCTATCCATATGCTCACCATCGAAGATGTCGTTGGCGCTCCTGCCGCAGCTGGAGTAGCAACCCGGAAGTCTTTCTTTTCCTCAGCCACTGCTACTGGTCATCCCAGGATGCCGGCCACTACCATAGTGGCAACGATCGATCCGTGGAGACTGTGCCGCCTTCCCTACCCGACCTTCTGGTTTCCGATAATCGAGGTCTGCGATTTCCTCGACGGCGACAAATATCCGGCCGAGGCGGAAGATTGCCGTTCGCGCCCGGCTGCACCCGGCATATTCAGGCGCGGGGTTAGCGCAGTTGACCGTCATGGAAGATGTCACGGGGGTGGCATCTGCCAGGGAACGAAGGTGTGGAGGTGGAAGGAGTGACCGCGCGCCGACATCTATAATTCGGCTGTGAGGTACAGCATAGGAAGGCGGGAAGCGGATACTCATGGATTGCCTCGAGTCAGCGTTTTCCATTCAGACGAATGTCATGCCGGCCGTTCCCTGGGGTTCGGTATGAGGTCTTTCATTGATACCTGACGCTCTCGCGATGTCGGCCCTTCGCAGGAAGGAAGTCTCAACAACCGCGAAGACTGAATGCGCGAACGCGATTTCCGCCTAATACATGACTTCATTTGCGCTGCTTAGAGCGTCGAGAAAATGAAGAACTCGCATGCGAGAGTGACGTCTTGGATTTCTGGAGCGATGCCATCTCTGTGGCCAAAGATATTGAACGACGTCGAAGAAAGAAGGACTTGAGTCAACCGCCACGGCCCTGCGTGCCAATGCACATTTCCGATTGAATTTCAAGGAGTTGACGGAGCATTAGACTTGTGCCGACCGCCCATTTTGCCGTAGCATCACAAGTTTGAGTTGACGGGTTTTCTTGAAGATCATGTCTCAAGTCCGCTCTTTGGAACCGCCTCGGGTCATCCGTGGCGGTCTTTTTTTGCCCAAAGAGTTCAGACGTTGATGGCGGCCAGTTCAGACGTTCATGGCGCGCTACAGCCCTATTGCCGCCAGGATGGCTCGCGCTTGTCAAAGAAAGCGCCAACGCCTTCGCGAGCCTCGTCGGACTCCCAGCAATCAGCAAGCTGCTCGATGGTCGCGGCAATGGTGTCCCCGGTGATCGGTGGCCCAAGCGAACGGGCCAACCGTTTGGCCCGCCCGGTCGCCTCGGGCGCCACTGCCAGATAAGGTTCGATCTCCGTTTCGACCGCTCCGTCCAGTGCGTCGGCCGCAGCAACGACCGTGGCCAGCCCCAGGGCTTTCGCCTCATCGGCACCGAACAGGCGGGCGGACATGAACAACGGCCGCGCCTTGCCCTCGCCGATGCGGGCGACGACATAGGGGCTGATGGTGGCCGGGATTAGGCCGAGGCGCGTCTCTGTCAAACCAAATTTGGCGTCGGCCGAAGCGACGGCCGCATCGCAGATGCTCATCAGGCCGACGCCGCCGCCGAAGGCGTTGCCGTGCAGGCGACCGATCACCGGCTTGGCGATCTCGTTCAGCGCCTTGAACATCATCGCCAGACGCGTCGCTTCGGCGATGCGGATCGCCCGATCGGCATCGAACTGCTCACGCATCCAGCCGAGATCGCCGCCGGCGCAGAAGCTGCGGCCCTCGGCTTCCAGTATGACGGCCCGGACCGAGCGATCGTCCGAAAGCGAATGAGCGGCTTCGGTCAGTTCGCCGATCATCTTGGCCGAAAGCGCATTGTGCTTCTGCGGTTGCGCCAAAGTCAGCCGCGCGACGCCGCGTGCGTCGGTCACGATCCGGATCGTTTCGAGGGTCATGATCTTGTCCTCAAGGTGCGCGCGAAAGCGGCCGCCTGTTCGAGCTTCGCCGTGTCGAGGCTCGTCGAGAACCCCTTGCCGGTGACGAAGGCGTTGACGGCGAGCGTGTCGACATTGCCCGCCGCTCCAGGCGCATAGGGGCAGCCACCGAGACCGCCGGCCGAGGCATCGAAGACCCGCAAACCGCGGTCGAGCGCCACGGCGATATTGTCAATCGCGCGGCCGGACGTATCGTGGAAATGTCCGGCAAGCCTCTTGGACCGAATGCGCTCCAGCACTGCAGCCAGCATCGCGTCCACCGCCTCCGGTGTGCCGCGACCGATCGTGTCGCCGAGACTGATCTCATAGCAGCCGAGTTCATCGAGCAGGCCGGCAACATCGGCGGCACTGGCCGGCGCAATCGCACCTTCATAGGGGCATTCGACCACGCAACTGACGTAGCCCCGCAGCAAAAGCCCGCGCTCACGGCAGGCGTCGGCTATCGGGCGAAACCGATCGATGCTTTCGGCGATCGAACAATTGATATTCTTCTGCGAGAAGGTTTCGGAAGCCGAGGCGAAGATCGCCACCTCGTCGGCACCCGCGTCAAGTGCTGCCTCGAGCCCGCGCATATTGGGCGTCAGCACGGCATAGCGCGTACCGGGTCGTCTGATAATGCCGGCCATCACCTCGGCGGCATCGGCCATCTGCGGCACCCATTTCGGGCTGACGAAGCTCGTCACCTCGATCCGCTCATAGCCACAGTCGGATAGCAGATCGACGAGGCGGATCTTGTCGGCAGTCGCAACGAGACGGCTTTCATTCTGCAGCCCGTCACGTGGCGCCATTTCGACGATCGTCACGTGCTCAGGCACCGCTCCGCTCATTCCGCGCTCCCCGCCTGGAGCATCACCAGCACGGCGCCGGCGCTCACCTGCTCGCCTTCACTGACCAGTACGCTCTCGACCACGCCGGCACGCGAGGCCGACAGCGTAAGCTCCATCTTCATTGCTTCCATGACGGCGAGCGCCTGCCCCTTTTCGACCGTATCACCGGGGCGGACCCGGACGAGCTTGACGATGCCGGGCATCGGCGCCGACACCTCGTCGTCGGCCACCTCGCTGGAATGACCGGTGCCAAGCGCGTCGGGCAGGCGCAGGACGTAAGTGTCACCGTTGAGGAACAGGGTGATCTGCTCGCCTTCGCGCAGGAAGCGGAACTCATGCTGCGCTCCGGAGATCTCGGCGCGGGCGCCATCGGTAAACCGGTCGAGGATCACCACAGGCAGAGCCGCCGTTCCGGTGTGGACCGCAAACTGGTCGCGGCCGCGGGCGGCGAGCGTCACAATCGCCCGTCCGCCTGTGTGCTCGATCGTGACGTTCCTGCTGGCGTCGCCCCAGATCTGCCAATGGCCGAGTGACGACCACGGATCGGCAGATCCATCCGGCAGCAGGGCGCCGGTGGAGACGATCGCCGCCAGCGCCAGCGCCGCATCGCTTGGCGCCTTCGTTGCCGTGAGCTGATCGATGGAACGGTCGATGAGGCCGGTATCGGGATGCCCGGCGCGAAAATCCGGCTCGGCGGCAAGACGCGCAAGAAAATCGAGATTGGTAACCGTGCCGCCGATGCGGCAAGCCTTCAATGCGCTTTCGAGCTTTACCAACGCTGCCGATCGGTTCGGGCCATGAACGATCAGCTTGGCGATCAGCGGATCATAGAATGGCGTGATCCGGTCGCCCTGCCGCACACCGGCATCGACACGCACGCCATCTTCCGGAAAGCTCAGCGTCGTCAGCCGCCCGGTCGCCGGCAGGAAGCCGCGTGACGGGTCCTCCGCGTAGATGCGAGCTTCGAACGCCCAACCGTCGATGCCGATCTCGCTCTGGCGTTTGGGCAGCGCTTCGCCGGCGGCGGCGCGCAACTGCCACTCGACGAGATCGATACCGGTGATCGCCTCTGTCACCGGATGCTCCACCTGCAACCGGGTATTCATCTCCATGAAATAGAACTGGTCCGGCCAGAGTCCGTCCGTCACGTCAGCGATGAATTCGACTGTGCCGGCGCCGACATAGCCGATCGCCTGCGCTGCCCGAACCGCAGCATCGCCCATGGCGCGCCGCACTTCCGCGGTCATGCCGGGGGCCGGCGCTTCCTCGATCACCTTCTGGTGGCGGCGCTGCAGCGAACAGTCGCGCTCGAAGAGGTGCAGAATGTTGCCGTGCCGGTCGCCGAAGACCTGGACTTCGATATGCCGGGGTTTCGTCAGGTATTTCTCGATCAGCACCGAACCATCGCCGAAGGCGGCTTCCGCCTCGCGCCGCGCGGCCTCGAGTGCGGCTGGAAACTCGGCGGCACTGTCGACGCGACGCATGCCCTTGCCGCCGCCGCCGGCACGCGCCTTGATCAGTACCGGATAGCCGACATTCGCTGCTTCCTCCGCGAGGAAGTCGGCATCCTGCCGCTCGCCGTGGTAACCGGGAACGACCGGCACGCCGGACTGCTCCATCAACGCCTTGGCGGCATCCTTCAGACCCATGGCGCGGATCGCCCGCGCGGATGGCCCGACAAAGGTGATACCGGCCGCCTCGACGGCGTCGGCGAAATCGGCATTCTCCGAGAGAAAGCCGTAGCCCGGATGGATCGCATCCGCACCGACCGCGCGTGCGGCAGCGATGATGCGCTCGGCCGACAGATAGCTTTCGAGTGCCGGCGGCAGGCCGATGCGGATCGCTTCGTCGGCAAGTGCCACGTGCAGCGCGCCGACATCGGCATCGGAATAGACGGCGACCGTGCGAATGCCGAGACGCTTGGCGGTGCGCATCACCCGACAGGCGATCTCACCGCGATTGGCAATCAGGAGTTTGGAAAACATCGGCATCCTCGGCCCCTATCGCGCAGCGATCACATCGATTTCGAGCAGCCAGCCGGCGTCGAAAATGCCGGCGATCGCCACGGTCATGGCGGGTGCGAGCGGACCCAGATACTCCTGACGCGCCGCGCGGTTGGCCATGGTGTACTGGCGGTCGGCAAGATAGACCGTCACCTTGACAATATCGGACTTCGTCATTCCCGCCGCCGTCAGCTGGGCGTCGATGTTCGCCCAGACCTGGCGCGCCTGCGCCTCGAAACCCTCCGGCAATGCGTCTTCGACCGTCAGCGGCACCTGGCCGCTGACAAAGAGCAGGCGCTCGAAATCTTCAAGGCGCACGGCCTGCGAATAGCCGCCGCGCGGTTGAGGTGCATTCTTGGCGTTGATGTTCTCGCGCTTCATCAGCTCATCCCTACATCCTGAAGAGGCCGAAGCGCGTGTCTTCGATCGGCGCGTTGAGCGCTGCCGAAAGCGACAGGCCCAGCACATCGCGCGTCTTGCGCGGATCGACGACACCGTCGTCCCAAAGTCTTGCCGAGGCATAGAGCGGATGGCTCTGGCGCTCGAAGAGATCGAGGATCGGCTGGCGGAAACGCGCCTCCTCCTCTTCGCTCCAGGGCGTGCCCGCCCGCTTCAGCGCCTCGCTGCGCACCGTCGTCAACACACCGGCCGCCTGTTCGCCGCCCATGACAGAGATACGGCTGTTCGGCCAGGTCCAGAGGAAGCGCGGCGAGAAGGCGCGGCCGCACATGCCGTAATTGCCCGCGCCGAAGGAGCCGCCGACGAGCATGGTCACCTTCGGGACCCGCGCCGTCGCCACCGCCGTCACCAGCTTGGCGCCGTGCTTGGCGATGCCTTCCGTCTCGTACTTCCGCCCGACCATGAAGCCGGTGATGTTCTGCAGGAACACGAGCGGGATCTTGCGCTGGGCGCAGAGCTCGACGAAATGCGCGCCCTTCAGTGCGGATTCCGAGAACAGCACGCCGTTGTTGGCGATGAGGCCGACCGGGATGCCATGGACATGGGCGAAGCCGCAGACGAGCGTCGTGCCGTAGCGCGCCTTGAACTCGTCGAAACGGGAGCCGTCGACGATGCGTGCGATGACCTCGCGGATATCGTAAGGCGTGCGCAGATCGGAAGGCACGATGCCGGCAATTTCGTGCGGATCGTAGAGCGGCGGTTCAGATGCCGCGAGTTCGACCGACAGCGGCTTGTGCCGGTTGAGCGCGGCGACAGCCCGACGCGCCAGCGCCAGCGCGTGGGCGTCGTCCCGCGCCAAGTGATCGGCCACGCCGGAAAGGCGGGTATGCACATCGGCGCCGCCGAGATCCTCCGCGGAGACCACCTCGCCGGTCGCCGCCCTGACGAGCGGCGGGCCGGCGAGAAAGATCGTACCCTGGCCCTCGACGATGATCGTTTCGTCGGACATCGCCGGCACGTAGGCGCCGCCGGCCGTGCACGATCCCATCACCACAGCGATCTGCGGAATGCCGGCAGCCGACATGTTGGCCTGGTTGTAGAAGATCCGGCCGAAGTGATCCCTGTCCGGGAAAACCTCGTCCTGGTTCGGCAGATTGGCGCCGCCGGAATCGACGAGATAGATGCAAGGCAGACGATTTTCCGCGGCGATCTCCTGCGCGCGCAGGTGCTTCTTCACCGTCAGTGGATAGTAGGTACCGCCTTTGACCGTCGGATCGTTGCAGACGATCATGCATTCGCGGCCCGACACCCGGCCGATGCCCGTGATCAGTCCGGCCGCCGGCGCATCGCCATTGTACATGCCGTGCGCCGCCGTCATGCCGACTTCGAGAAACGGCGTTGCGGGATCGATGAGATTGGCCACCCGGTCGCGCGGCAGAAGCTTGCCGCGACTGACATGGCGCTCGCGCGCGGTTTCGCCGCCGCCGCCGGCCGCAAGCTTCACAGCCTCCTCGACCGTCACGATCGCCTCGGCCATGGCCGCCTGATTGGCCCTGAACGTTTCGGAGGACGGTGAGATGTGAGATTTCAGAACGGTCATGAGGTCCTCATTCGATCGAGTTCGGCCGCTTTCGTCTCATCCCGCTCTAGCTCGTCTCGGTGAACAGTTCCCGGCCGATCAGCATGCGGCGGATTTCGCTGGTGCCGGCACCGATCTCGTAGAGCTTGGCGTCGCGCAGAAGACGACCCGCCGGGTAGTCGTTGGTATAACCGTTGCCGCCAAGCGCCTGGATCGCCTCGAGCGCGAGCGCCGTCGCCTTCTCGGCCGCGTAGAGGATGCAACCCGCCGCATCCTTGCGCGTCGTCTCGCCACGATCGCAGGCGGCTGCCACCGCATAGACATAGGCGCGTGCCGCATTTGCCGTCACATACATGTCCGCGAGCTTGCCCTGCATCAGCTGGAATTCGCCGATCGCCTGGCCGAACTGCTTGCGCTCATGCAGATAGGGGACGACGACATCAAGGCAAGCGGCCATGATGCCGAGCGGGCCGGCAGACAGCACCACCCGTTCGTAGTCGAGCCCGGACATCAAAACGCGGACGCCGCCGCCGATGGTGCCGAGCACGTTTTCCTCCGGAACCTCGCAGTCTTTAAAGATCAGTTCGCAGGTGTTGGAACCGCGCATGCCGAGCTTGTCGAGCTTCTGTCCGGTGGAAAATCCGGCATAGCCTTTTTCGACCAGGAATGCGGTGATGCCGCGCGGACCGGCCGTCGGATCGGTCTTGGCGTAGACGACGAGCACGTCGGCGTCCGGGCCATTGGTGATCCACATCTTGTTCCCGTTAAGCACGTGGCGGTCGCCCCGCTTGTCGGCCCTGAGCGTCATCGAGACGACGTCCGAACCGGCGCCGGGCTCGGACATCGCGAGCGCGCCAACATATTCGCCGGAAATCAGCTTCGGTAGATAGCGCGCCTTCTGCTCGTCATTGCCGTTGCGGTTGATCTGGTTGACGCAGAGATTGGAGTGGGCGCCGTAGCTGAGGCCGATCGAGGCCGACGCGCGGCTGATCTCCTCCATCGCCACACAATGGGCTAGATAGCCCATGCCGGCACCGCCATGCTCCTCGCTAGCGGTGATGCCGAGCAGGCCGAGTTCACCCATCTCGCGCCAGAGCTGCATCGGAAATGCATTGTTGCGATCAGTCTCATCCGCCAATGGCGCGATGCGGTTCATTGCGAAGCGCCGCACGCTCTCGCGCAATGCGTCGATGTCCTCGCCAAGCGCGAAGCTCAATCCGCCCTGAAACATGTTTATCCTCCCATCGTGCCTGCCGCGCGGTCTCCTCCCACAGCGGCCGGACGATAACGCTCCATCCTCTACGCGGATCGCGGCGAATGCAATGATATCAACGCCGCGACATGGCCGGACGATAGCACCGCGTTCCGCTAATTTCCTTCCAAAGAGGGGCGAAGCCAAGCACGATATGAAAATCCGGAGGCACCTGCCGATTGCATCCTGTGCGTGAGGCGGTCACCGGGCGCTCGCGCGCCACGTCCGTTTTGGATCGTACCACGCTCAGGTGCCCCCCCAATTCGCAAGTCCCACAAGCTGAGCGAGCACCTCATTGATCACGGCCTGCGTCGGAGGCTCGATGTCCACGGTTACGGTCAAAGGCTCGCCGACAGGGTCTTCTAGCGTCGCGAGCTGCGTGTCGAGCAGAGAGGCGGGCATGAAATGTCCCGTTCGGCGCTGCATCCGCCCGACAAGAACATCGCGATCGCCGTAGAGATAGACAAAAGCAATGGACCTGCCGGCGCTCTCGCGCAGCAGATCGCGATAACTGCGCTTCAGCGCCGAGCAGGAGACGACTACCGGCGCATCACTCGACGCGAGCTGTCGGCCGATCTCCTTCAGCCACGGCCAGCGGTCCGCATCGGTGAGCGGAATACCCGCCGACATCTTGCGGATGTTTTCCTCCGGATGCAGCGCATCACCCTCGACGAAGCGGTAACCGCAGGCGGCTGCGATAGCCTCACCGACCGAGGTCTTGCCGGTACCGGATACGCCCATCACCACAATGGAACCGGGAAATGCCAGGCGGACAACAGCCTCGGACGCGTGATCGTTCGACATGGCCTTGCTCCTTGCATCTGCCGCGCTCGCTCTCCCTGATACCGCCGCGGCACCGGGTGAACAAGGCGGCTCATGCAAGTCTCAGACGATGTCTCAAACTGCAGCACGGGGGCGGGCGACGTCGTTGACGCCCTCGCCATCCGGTGCCTGGCCGTAGCTCATGCGACGCATCTGGGCGATGACCCGCTCCATCTCGTCATCGGGAAGGACCGGCGGCTCGCCGAGCGTCAACGCCTGGACATACATGCGCGACAGAGTCTCGATCTCGATGGCCAGCCACAGGGCGGATTCGAGCGTTTTGCCGAGTGAGATCTGGCCGTGCTGGCCAAGCAGGCAGGCAACGCGGTTCTTGAGCGCCACCAGCGCATTGTCGGAGAGCGCCTGGGTGCCGAAGGTCGCATATTCGGCACAGCGGATCGTCGTGCCACCGGCAATGCCGGTCATGTAGTGGAAACTGGGAATGGTCTTGTGATGGCAGGCAAGCGTCGTCGCATAGACCGAATGGCAATGCAGCACGACGTTGATATCCGTGCGTTCCCTCAGGATATCACGGTGGAAGCGCCATTCCGACGAAGGACGAAGGCCGACATAGGTGCCGTCGAAATCCATCTCGACAAGATCTTCGGGCTGCATCGTCTCATAGGGCAGCGACGAGGGCGTGATCAGGAAACCGGTATCGGTGCGCAGCGAAATGTTGCCCGCAGTGCCCTGGTTGATGCCGCTCGAATTCATCCGCCGGCAGATGTCCACCATCTCGCGGCGGAACGACAGCGTGTCTGTCTTGGTCATCGATATGTCCTTTCGAAGTCGCGAGTGAAACTGTTGTTGTGCCCGGTGCGCGCCCGGGCCCGCCATTGCGAAGCATAGACGGCGACAGCTGGCGAAAGATGCGAAACGTCGCCCGGATCGGCGAGCGAGAGCGGAGCCGGACGCTGGCGCTGGCCTTCGCTTGCAAGCAGTGCGGCGCCGGAGGCCACGCCGTAGGCATCGAGATTGAAGCGCACCCGCCGGTTCGGCATGAGCGCCGCAACGAGGCGGGCATAGAGGGGATCGCGCAGGAAGCTTCCGTCGAGCACGACCAGCGGCCCCGGCCCCAACGCCTCGACGCATTCCGTGGTCAGCAGGGAACAGTAAAGCAGCGCCAGCGCCTTGCGCTCGACCGGCGTCTCCGGCGGTGGCCCGTTGATGCGGCCACGGCCGGCGCTTCCCGGAAAGAGACCGTCGTCGTCGCCGAAGGACGGCAGCGCCATGGTACGTCTGGCAATCAGGCCGAGCACGACATCGTCGGGCACCGGGGCCGCTGGAGGTGCGCTGCCCGCCACGTGCGAAAACTCGCGCCCGCCCATGGTGAGCACGCCGCCGAGCGGTTTGCCGAAGACGTCGCTGTTCAGCGTCATGCCGCGGTGCTCGTCGAGCCGGTCGAGGGCCGTGCGGCCGCAAAAGCCGACGATCCAGGTCCCGGTCGAAACGACGATGAAATCGGTCAAGCCGGCCGCGTGATAACGATAATGATTGAGACTGCTGTCGTGGCCGCCCGCCAGCACCCGCAGTCCGTCCCGCAGCCCGTGGCGGCGGGCAAGCTCCGGACGCACAGGGCCGAGGACCTGCCAGGCGTCGGCGAAATCCGGCATCAACCGCTGCCAGCTGCGAGTGGTAACAATGGGCGCAAAGCGGCGTTCGGCAACGTTCCAGAGATGCGACTGTGCGCCGAGGAAGCTCGCCTCGGATACCGCAACGCCTGACAGGCGCCACGCCCAATACTGCGGCAGGCCCAGATACCAGCACGCAGCACCGACAGCACCCGGCGCGTGCTCCTGCATCCAAAAGAGCTGGCGCGCCTGATGGGTGGCGCTGTGCATCATCGCGCTGCCGCGGTCGAAGAAGGAACCGGCAAGCGGCGCGTAGCCTTGCCGGATCGCCTCCGGCAAGCGCTGCTCGTAATCGATCATCGGCAGGGCGGCAGCGGTCGCATCGGGGTCATCGCCGACGAGGACGCCGCCAGAGCCATGACCGGCGGCGACGAAGGTTTGCAGCGGATGACGGCTGGCAAGCGCTTCAAGGTTGGAGAAGATCCATTCGGAGAGGCTTGCGAGATCGTGATGTCGCCAGGGCGGACCGGGCAGCACCGGGTTGGCCACACTCAGCGTTTCCAGGACGACGCCATCGACCGTGACCGCGTTCAGCTTCACATTGGTCTTGCCGACATCGAGCACGGCCACCGTACCGGCTTCCTCGTCTGCCGCGACTGACATGCGGCGACCCTCCCGTCCTAACCCAAACGCACGCGGAGGCGCTTTAGATCAAACCGTATTGTTTGGCCTTGTTGCGCAGGAACGGCAGGCCGTTGCCCATGACCTCTTCCTCGTCCTTTGCGACAGGACGCCAGACGGCGAGGCCATAGGCCACCTCCGGCGGCATGTTGATGAAGCTCTCCATCGCGAGGCCGCCCTTGAAGCCGATGGCGGCAAGCGTCGCGAAGATCTCGTCCCAGGCGCAATTGCCGTAGCCGGGCGTTCCGCGATCGCTCTCGGAGAGATGGATGTATTTGATAAAATCGCGCGCATCGAGAATGCCGGTGCCGATGCCCTTCTCCTCGATGTTCATGTGATAGGTGTCGAGGTGGACGAAGACGTTATCGGCGCCGACCCGCTTGATCATGTCGACTGCCTGCCAGCCGGTGTTGATCAGGTGGTTCTCGTACCGGTTGACCGCCTCGACGCCCAGCTCGATGCCGCGCGTCTTCGCATGCTTGGCGGCTGCCGTCAGTGCGCGAGCGATGTTGTCGTATTCGGCCTCAGTCGGCGGCACGCCGGTACGCTCGCCGATGCCGCCATAGATGACGCCTGACAGCGCCTCGCCGCCAAGATCGGCCGTCTTGTCGATCGCCACCTTCAGGTGCTCGATCGCCGCATCGGGGCGGACGGATGCCCAGGCGTGCTCGGGCAGACCAAGCGAGCAGACGGCGCGCAGCTTGTTTTTCACCAAGAGCGCCTTGGTGTGGGCGGTGTCGACCACCGGCGGATTGAGCATCGGGATCTCGATGAAATCGACGCCGTATTTCACCGCCGCGGCGACGGCGCGCTCGGCACCGGGACGATCCCAATTCATGGTCCACATGCTCGTATGGACGCCAAAACCCTGCATGGTCACGTTTCCTTTCTGACAAATGAAATCTTGAACTTGGTGGCCACGAAGCGCAGCACCATGACGCCGGCAAGCAGCAGCCCCCAGACGGCGGTCGCCAGATGCTGGTTGGCACCGATGAGGTTGAGGCCGGAGGAAAGAAGCTGGAGCACAACCAGCGCGACGAAGACGGGAATGACCCGGCCAAAGCCGCCGAACGGATTGACGCCACCGAGGAAGCAGGCAAGCACGGTGATCAGCAGGTAGCTTTCGCCGTGGCCGATACGCACGGAGTTGAAGCGCGCCAGCATGATGATGCCGGCGAGCGCACACATGGCGCCCGAGAGCGCATAGACGAGCACGATCACCTTGCGGGTGTTGATGCCGGAATAGCGTGTCGCCTCGAGGTTGGAACCGATCATGTAGGTGTTGAATCCGAGCTTGGTGCGGGAAAGCAGCACGTGCCAAGCGAGCACGCAGACGATGAAGGCGATGAGCGGGATCGGCAGCCCGAGGAACGAGCCATGGCCAAGCGGGCCGAGGAAGGCTGGAAAGCCGGAGACATCGCCGCCGCGCGTCAGGAACTCGCCGAGGCCGCGCAGGAAGATCATCATCGACAGCGAAACAAGGATCGGGTGAGCGCGCGTAAAGGCGATCACCAACCCCATGACGACGCCGCTCACTGCCCCGACGATGATCGCCAGAACCGAACCGAGCAGGAAGGCGCCGAGACCCGCATCCACCCCGCCATTCGCTTGCAGGACCCAGGCGAGCGTCAGCCCGGCGATGTTGGCGGTAAACGTGATCGCAAGATTGAGGCCGCCGGTCAGGATCGGCAGCAGCATGGCGAGCGTCAGAAGCCCGAGTTCGGGAAGCTGGAAGGCGACTGAGCCGAAGGTGGCGGCACTGAGGAACTGCGGCGAGGCAATGCCGAAGACCAGCATGACGGCGAGGAAAGCCAGTCCTGGTCCCGCCATTTCCGGCCCAAGCAGGTTCTTTATGCGATCGACAACCGCGCTCATCGTCCGGTCCCCTTCTGGGTGAGGAAGGGCAACAGCCGTTCGATGCTGGTGTTGGAGAGCGTGATCGCGACCAGGATGATGGCGCCGATGATCATCTTGAAGGCGAAAGGCGAGACGCCCATCAGGTTGAGGCCGTTCTGCGTGATCGAGATCAGGAGCACGCCGAGCACGCAGCCGAGTACCGAGCCCTTGCCGCCGCCAAGGCGAGCGCCTCCAAGGACGACTGCCGCGAGCACATCGAGTTCGCGACCATAGAGTGCATTCGGTACCACCTCCTGCGCGTAGTGAGCCTGGATGAGGCCGCCGATGCCAGCCATCAGGCCAAGCCAGCCGAAGGCGATGAACTGCATGGCGCCGATGTTGATGCCGAAGCGGCGGGCGCCTTCTGGATTGTCGCCGAAGGCGTAGAGTTGGCGGCCGGTGGTGGTGCGGGTGATCAGTACCCAGGTGGCAATGACGCAGATCGCCATCACCAGCACCGGCAGGGTGATCTCGATCCAGGTTCCATCAGGCATCTCGCGTTCGAACAGGACGACGCGGTCCGTCAGCCAGTCCGGCAGGTCATAGATCGACACGCCCTTGGTGAAGAACATCAACAGGCCGAAATAGATGTTGAAGGTGGAGATCGTCGCCACGATCGAGATCACCCGGAAGCGGTGGATCAGGAAGGCGTTGACGGCACCAAGCAGGACGCCCATCGACCCGGCGATCAACAGCCCCGAGACCCAGCCGCCACCACCGATCCAGCCGAGCGCGATCGCCGTACCGTACTGCACCACGGACGCTGCGACGGCGAAGGAAATATCGATGCCGCCGGCAATCAGCACCACGAGCAGCCCGACGGCGAAGATGATGTTGACCGAGCTGATGTTGAGCAGGTCGAAGGCGTTGCCGAGCGAGAAGAAGTTGGCCGTCGTGACCGATAGAACGGCGCAGATCGCGATGATGACGCCCAGTAAGGACACTTCGGTCGCATGGGTACGGACGAAGCTAGGCATAGACAGCTCCTTCGATATCATCGAGCGAAGATGTGCGCGGATCATAGCTGCCGACGATGCGGCCCTGCGCCATGTGCAGAACGCGGTCGGCGTTGAAATAGACCTCAGGCACCTCGTCGGAGATCAGGATGATCGCGAGCCCGCTCTCGGCCAATCGAGCGACGATGTCGAATATGCCGGCGCGCGCGCCAACGTCGACGCCGACGGTCGGAGCGTCGAGGATCAAAAGCTTCGGATCGGTTGCCAGCCACTTGGCGATTGCCACACGCTGCTGGTTGCCACCCGAAAGGGTCGAGATCGCATCCTGCTGGAGGCCGATCTTGACGCCGAGATCGGCGATCCAGCGGCCGACAAGGCTGCGCTTGCGCTCTTCCGAGAGCAGGCCGCCGGAGAGGACCTTATCGAGCGAGCTGATGACGAGATTGTCGGCGATTGGCTGCGGCTGAATGAGACCGAGCGAGAGCCGGTCCTCCGAGAGATAGGCGACGCCCGCCTCGATCGCGTCGCGGTTCGAGGAGAAGCGGATCGGCTTGCCCTCGATCGAAATCGAACCCGATGCAGGCTTCAGCATACCGAAGAGCGTCAGCGCCAGTTCCGTGCGCCCGGAACCAAGCAGCCCGGTAATCCCGAGTGTCTCGCCACGGCGCACGGTCAGCGAGATATCTTCGAACTGGCCAGGGCGCGACAGTCCCTTCACATCGAGCACGGCCGGCTGCCCATCGCGCGACTTCGCACGCACCTGCTGGTCGAAGGTCTTGCCGGTCATCAGCTCGGTGATGCGCGATTGGGTCATGCTGGCGGCGGGGTAGACGCCGACCAGTGCGCCATCGCGCAGCACCGTAATCCGGCTTGAGATCTCCAGCACTTCGGCAAGCCGATGGCTGACGAAGACGACGGCGACGCCGGAGGCGGAAAGACCGCGAACGATATCGAGCAGGTGATCGGTTTCCGATTGGGTCAGCGATGCGGTCGGCTCGTCCATGAAGACGAGCTTCGCTTCGCCGACGAGAGCCCGGGCGATCGCCACGATCTGGCGCTGGGCGATTGCGTATTCCTTGAGTGGCAGATCGACGTCGAGCGTCACGCCGAGGCGGGCGAGCGCATCCTTCGCGATCTGGCGCATGCGGCCGTAGTCGACAAGCTTTGGCCAGCGACCGAGCACCGTCTGGAAGGCGATATTCTCGGCAACGCTCATCTCCGGGAAGAGCGCCAGATCCTGCCAGATCACCTGGATGCCGCGGTCCTGCGCCGTCACCGGCGACATATGGGAGTAGGTTTCGCCATCGAACTCGATCGAAGCGCCATCGGCGGGGTGATAGACGCCGGTGATGATCTTGATCAGCGTGCTCTTGCCGCAGCCGTTTTCGCCGGCAAGGCAATGAACTTCGCCCGGGCGCACGTCGAAGCTCACATTCTTGAGCGCTCGGACGCCACCGAAAGTCATGTTGATGTCGCGCAGGGACAAAAGCGGCCTTTCGCCTCCTCCCGCGGTCGCAAGCTGGTGCATGTGTCTGTGCCCGTAAACCACGTTAAGTTGGAGCGGGATGCGGGCGGAAAACCGCAAACACGTTTCCTCAGCCCGCTCCTGTACCGTTGAAGGGACTTGCCAGGCCGGCCGGAGCCGGCCCAGCAGCCGGGAGAACCCTTAAACTTTGGACCTCAGAGGCCCATGGCCGCGAGATCCGCGACCGTCTCCTTGTTGATCGGCACCAGTTGGTCGACGATGATATTGCGGTTCTCGAAGTCGGGCTTGACCTTGCCGAGACCTTCGATCTCGTCGCCGTCCTTGACCTCCTCGCCCTTCATTAGCTTGTCGGCAAGGGTGACGAAAACTTCGCCCGCCTGCTTCGGATTCCACATGAAGCCGCCGGAAATCGCGTCGGACTTCACCAGCTTCTGGCCCTGGCCGGGTGAGAAGGGACCGAGCACGAAGATCTCGCCGACCTTGCGGCGTTCTTCGACGGCGCGGCCAGCGCCGATCGGACCCTGGCTGCCGAAGGCGAGGAAGCCTTTCAGGTTTGGATGGGCGGAGATCAGGTCGAGTGCGGTCGACCGGCTCTTATCGACGTCTTCAGCAACGCCGTAGCGGTCGCCGACCAGCGTCATCTCCGGATAGTTCTTCTTGATGTAGGCGATCGCCGCATCGGCCCAGGCATTGTGCAACGGCACGGTCAGCGAGCCGACGAAGACGGCATATTCGCCCTTGCCGCCCATCTTCTCGGCAAGCAGCTTGCCATGCGCCTCACCGAAGCCGGTCGAGGATGCCAGTTCGAAGTCCCAGTCGGCACCCTTCTGGCTCGGCGATTCATGGGTGATGACGATGATGCCTTTTTCCTTGGCCTTAGTGAGCACCGGCTCGAGCACCTTGGCATCGTTCGGCACCACGCCGATCACCTTCACGCCTTGTGCAATGAGGTCTTCGATGGCGCGCACCTGCAGCGCCGGATCGGCGCTGGTCGGGCCGACCATGAAGGCGTCGATGCCGAGCTTCTGGCCGCGCTCCTTGATGCCCGCTTCCATGGCGTTGAACCATGGGATACCACCGATCTTGACTACGACGCCGACCTTGCCGGCATCTTGAGCAAAGGCAGCCGCAGAGCTGGCAAGCGCCAGCGATGTCGCCAGGGCGGCGACGAGAATTTTCCTGATCATGTCTCTCCTCCACTCGTTCCCAAGAAGGAACGCGCCCGGTCGCCATCTAAGCGCCGGCCTCCAGTTTCAAACCATCACTGGCGAAGTGCTTCCTCGCCTCCCTGACGGCCGCCTCCTCAGACGGCACCAACAAATTGCACAATCGATATTTCTTGTTTGCACAATCGATGGTGCAAGAACTATTGTGCAGACTTAATCTTTCGTCAAGGGGAAATCGGCACTAAAACGATCAAGGGAGAAAACGATGACCAGCAGCAGCAAAAAGAAAGCGACGATCTACGACCTGTCGGTGTTGTCGGGGAGTTCACCCTCAACCGTAAGTGCAGTCCTGAACGGCTCCTGGCAGAAGCGCCGGATCAAGGAAAGCACGGCGGAACTGATCCGCAACCTCGCTGAAACGCATCAGTATACGGCCAACCGCCAGGCGCGTGGTTTGCGCAGCTCGCGCTCGGGCCTGATCGGCCTGCTCTTACCGATCCACGACAACCGTTATTTCTCGTCGATGGCGCAAACCTTCGAGGCGCATGTCAGAAGCAAGGGACAGTGCCCGATCGTCGTCAGCGCCAGCCGCGATCCGAAGGAGGAGCGCAAGACCGCGGAGACGCTGATCTCCTATTCGATCGATGAACTCTTCATCTGTGGCGCCACGGATCCCGATGGCGTGCACGAGGTCTGCGAGGCGGCCGGCCTCAAGCACATCAACATCGACCTGCCCGGCACCAAGGTTCCTTCGGTCATCAGCGACAACTACGAGGGCGGACGGATGCTGACGGAGGCGATCATCCGTCACTTCCAGGCAACGAGCGCGCTGGAACCGCATGAACTCTACCTCTTCGGCGGCCGCAACGACCATGCCAGCCGAGAGCGTATTCGCGGGTTCCGCGCCGTCAAAAACGAACTGCTCGGCGCCGATCCGGACGAATGCATCCAGCCGACCGGTTATGCGCCGAACAATGCCAGGCTTGCCTTCGAGGCCTTCTACGAAAAGCACGGCAAACTGCCGCGCGGCCTCTTCGTCAACTCGTCGATCAACTTCGAAGGCCTGCTGCGCTTCATGGCAGGACATCCGCACGAGAACTTCGCCGACCTCGTCGTGGGCTGCTACGATTACGATCCCTTCGCATCCTTCCTGCCCTTCCCCGTCATCATGATCCGCCAGGACGTCGAGGGCATGATCACCAAAGCCTTCGACGTCATCGAGGAGGCCCGGCCCCAGCCGCGGATCCACCTCATCCAGCCCGAACTGGTGCAGCCGCGAACGGCGCTGACCGGCCCGCTCGATGCACTAAAGGACATCGAATAGGCCGCCTGACCAGTGCTTTCTCAGCCAACAGCACTTCTAAACAACAAAATCATCTGTACAGACCACTAAATTCCACGTATTAATTGGCAATGGATGCGATTGACAGAAAAATCATCGAAATTCTCACTGAAGATGCGAGGCGGTCGCTGACTGACATCGGCGCTGCGGTGGAGCTTTCGCCCTCCGCCGTCAATGAGCGCATTCGTCGGCTCGTCGCCAATGGCGTGATCCGAAACTTCACGCTGGAACTCGACCATCGCGCGCTTGGCCTCGACGTGCTTGCCTTCGTCTGGGTCGGCCTGGCGCCCGATGCGGACGAGGCGGCGTTCCGCGCCTTCATGGCCGATCATCCGGCCGTGGCCGAATGCCATCACGTCACTGGCGCCTGGTCCTATTGCGTCAAGGTCCGGATGCCGTCGCTCGGCGATCTTGAGCCGTTCCTTGCCGAACTGAAGCGCCAGCGGTTCCTGGCGCGAAGCGAAACGGTGATCGCGCTGTCAACCGTGCGGGAAAGCCTGGCAACGACTGCATCGCGCGCCTGAACGGACGCGTAAAGACTGGTGAAACATTTTTGAACTGCCGCACATGTTCCATCCTTGATCTGGATGGATTGAGCCATGCCGCGGCCGGAGCCCTATGCCCATGTCTACATTGTTGTTTGGAAAAAGCCTCCTGGTCGGTCTCGCGGTCGCGGCCCCACTCGGCCCCATCGGAGCGCTCTGCATCAACCGTACGCTGGAGCGCGGCTTCTGGGCGGGCGTCGCCGGTGGGCTAGGAACAGCCGCCGCCGATGCCACCTATGCAGCGCTTGCCGCGATCGGTTTCGCCGCCTTTGCGGCGGTGCTTTCCATGATCGCAACACCGCTCGGCCTCGCCGGCGGACTGTTCATGATCTGGCTCGGCTGGAGCGGATTGCGGCCGAAACCGGTGACGGCCGCGGCCGACGTCGGCGGACGCGATCTGGTCCGCACGACCATCGCCACCTTTTTCCTGACGATGACCAGCCCGGCGACGATCCTCTCCTTCGCTGCGATCTTTGCCGGCCTCGGCCTTGCCGAAGCAGGCGATGCGTTGAGCGCCGCCATCGTCGTCGTGGGCGTCTTCCTAGGCTCGCTCGGCTGGTGGTTCTTCTTGAGCGGCGGGGTGGCGATTGCCCGAACACGGCTGCCGGACAGCTTCGTCGCCTGGGTGTCGCGCCTCTCCGGCCTGGTCCTAATTTCCTTTGGGATCATCGCCATCGCCGCCGCCGCCAAGGGGTTGTTCTAGAACAATTGGCGCAGCCTACCCGGCTCGCCAACGATTTGCAGCCTGGCCGTTTCTCGTCAAGTCGGGGGCTTCACGGCCTCCACGTGCCACCACTTGGGCCGTGCGGAACGGTAGCTGTGACCGGCCGGGATCAAGTCGGCGGAATTCGTCTTGTCGAAGATGCCGAGTAGTAAGGCAACGACCGGTGCATTGTCGATCGCCCCAATGCTGCTGCCACAGGCCGGGCAGAAGGCGCGGCTGGAATAGTCGGACGAGCGGTAGACCGAAGGGGTACCGCCCGTACCGGTCCACGCAATCACATCCTTGTCGAACTCGACCCACGCCACCGCAGCGCGCCCGAATGGCGCTGGCACATCTTGCACGAACATGTGTGCGGTTTGCCGGGCGCCCCTTTGGCCTCGAAGCGGATTGCTCCGCAGAGGCAGCCTCCGGTGAAAAGCGGTTTCTTCTTCCCAGCGGCAACGGTCGTCATAGGCCAATCTCCAGCAGCATACATGATTCGAAATGCGCCACCGTACGTTGCATAGGCCGCCAAAGAAAGCCGAGGGTCGCGGGCGAAATGCGCCCGGTTCAATAGAACCAGGCGCCGATGTCGCGAAACGCCCGCTTGCTCTGGTCGCGTCGGTTGCCCTCGGGCGCAGCCTTGCCGTCGGCAACGGGAAGACGGAAACCGAAGGGCTCGGACGGCACCCCACCACGATCGCACCAATAGGCATCGAGATCAGCCATCATCATCTTCCGTCGCTTGCGGCGACGGCGATTGATCACATGCCTTTCGTTCGAAACCGCATGGATTGAGGCCGTTTGGCCTTCCGCCACCAGCCCCTGGAGGACGAGCAGTGCCGCATCCTTGGGGCGCAGACCGCCAAGATCGCGTGTTGCCGTTATCAGCGCTCGTTTCGCGTCTTCGCCCTTCGGCCCCTGCATGCCGCCCATCGCAAGGCTGTATGTATCGTCGTTACAGCGGACGAAGACGAAACCGACCGTGCAAAGCGTGTATTCGTCACTCTGACGACGAAGCCGGATTGCGAAGGCGCCTTCGTGGCGGGCACCGCAATGATCCGCCAATTGCAGCTGAATGCGATAGTTTTCGCTGCGACCGGAGACCGTTCCCATCTCCAGCGTGCCACCGCGCCAAAGCGCCATCAGCGAGCGGCGCGAGAGGACTTCGCTTGCAACGTCGAAATGATTGAGCATCAATTCGAGCCGCTCTGGCGAGGATGCACCGTGCAGGAAGAAGGTCGGGATCGACTTGCGCACGAGATCGTCGTGCGGCAGCCCCAGGCGATAGCGTTCGCCGAACTCGCCGAGAAAGGCGATCCAGCGCGCCGTAAGCAAGGGATGGCGCACAAATCGCATCGAAAAGACGACGGCGCGTTTCAGGCTCACCCGGAAGCCGAGCTTCAGGACGTGACCCAGGATCGATACCTTGGCTTGCGACCGATCTCTGACGACCGGCCCTGAAACCAAGCGTCCGGAAGACGATAGCGGCTCACCGCCAAACGTTGTGCTATCCTGAGAGGACAACCCCAGATCGACGCTGTATTCCTGCCTGATTTCCAGGGACATGGTGCAATCCTTGAGAGCAAACTCTGCCGGCCGGATTATTCGGCCAGCCTCGGTTTGCCCGTGGACTGTCAAGGATTTGCGGAGATGTGGTCGGCAATTGAGCGCGGTACCTGCGGGCCGGGCGAGACGTCCGGAGGAGCTGACGCCCTCCGCGCTCGGCGCCAGGAAGCGGCACTGCCGGCGCCGGGCCTTAGGCCGGGATGGCGCGCGGCAGGACGATCGTGATCACGGCGCCACCGCCGGCGCGGGACGCGAATTCCAGCCGCCCGCCATGCGCCTTGGCGATCGCCTGCACCACGGAGAGACCGAGACCGGTGCCTCCCGTTGCCCGCGACCGCGAGGCATCGCCGCGCCAGAAAAGATCGATCGAATGGGTCGAGACATCGTCCGGCAGTCCTGGACCGCGATCCAGCAACCGGATGAAGGCCTCGTCAGCGCCGCGTCGGCCCGTCTCGCACCGCAATACCCCGCCACTGGCTGCGTAACGCGTGGCGTTCTCGATCAGCGCCAGCAGAGCCTGGCGCAGGCGTTGCGAATCTCCCGAGACCCGGACCGGTTCCAGCGCCGTCTCGACCGACATGCCGGCCGAGCCAAGCAAGGTGCAGGACGCGCCGAGAACCTGGGAGGCCTCGGCAGCGAGATCGACCGATTGACGTTGCGTGACCAGCTTCTGGCCGGCGGCGAGCGAAAGGGTGCGCAAGTCCTCGACCAGGGCGGAAAGCCCCTCCACCTGGAGCAAGAGTTGCTGGATCCTTTCCTGTTCGAGAGGAAAGACGCCGTCGGCCATGCCCTGAAGGTTGCCCTGAAGGATCGTCAGCGGCGTGCGCAACTCGTGGGCGACCGCCATCGTGTTGAAACGCAGTCGGCTTTCCATGTTTTCGAGCTCGGCCGCCAGTTCGTCGAAGGTCTTCACGAGCGTTGCCACCTCCTTGGCACCCTTGCGGATCGATCCGACGCGCACGGCGAAATCGCCCGCCCTGAGATTCTGCGTCGCCTGGGCGAGCACCTCGAGCGGCCGGCTGATCTTGCGCGCCAGCCAGTAGCCGACGAGACCGCAAAAGGTCACCGCGGTCGCCCCGAAGCCGAGGATGATTTTGTCCACCTCCCAGTTTGCCCACTCCTCGAGTTCGGGCATTGTCGAAAGCAGTTTCTGCAGCGATTCCTGGCTCGGCAGCTTGCCGGAATTGAAATCGGTATAGGCCTGAGCCGCTTCCGGCGGCATCCGCTCCAAGAGCCGCGCCTCCAGCCGCGGCTCCATGTAGTCGACGCCGGCATAGATGATGAACACGCTGATGATGAGCAGGACGATCGTCACCAGGGCCGTGAGAATGCCAAGCGGCAAGCGCGAGAGGCTGATCTTCATCTTGGCTCCACGAAGCGATAGCCGACACCGCGAACGGCACTGAAAAGACCGCTGGCGCCCAGATCCTCGAGCTTGCGCCTGAGATTGGCGATATGGGTATCGACCGTTCGGGCCAGCGCATCGCTGTCCGGCAGGCAGGCGTCGAGGATATCGGCGCGGTCGAAGGCATGCGTCGGGCGGCGGATCATGTGGGCGAGGATGCGGAATTCGCTGAGCGTCAGCGGCACCGAGTGGCGGCGGCCGCTCTTCTCGACGAAGGCGACATGGGCATCGAGATCGACTTCCACGTTCTCGAAGCGAAGCACCGTCGCGCCGGCGCCGTTTCGGGTGCGCCGGAGAACCGCATTGACGCGTGCTACCACCTCCTGCGGGTTGAACGGCTTGACCACATAGTCGTCGGCGCCGAGCCTCAGGCCGGTCAGCCGGTCGAGATCCTCGGCCAGCGCCGTGACCATGATGACCGGTGTATTGCCCTCACGTCGCAGGCGGGCGAGGACTTCGAAGCCGTCGAGCTTCGGCATCCGCACGTCGAGCAATACCAGGTCGGGCGACAGCACCGCATGATGCGTCAGCGCCGTCTCGCCATCGGCGGCACGTACCGTCCGGAAACCATCGCGCACCAGATAGGCATCAAGTATCTGCGCGATTTCCGGCTCGTCCTCCGCCAAAAGGATGAGACCCTTGTCGACCATAAAGCAACTCCCTGGCCCGATGTTGTGATCCGCAGCTTATGGGATGAATAGATTCGAGTTGCAATTCGCCCGCACGGCACTGCCGTCCTTTAGCTGGCTTTCCGGATAGAGCCCCCGACAAATCTCCGCCGTTTCTTGACAATCGGCATCGGGGCTTCAGGGACATTGATAGATGGCTCCGCCAAATTTCAATCAAAAGATGTGCAAAGCTACCGCCCTGCTCGGCGCGTCAAGCTCTCCATGATCCTCCACTTAGCCTTGACAGAGCAAAGCAAATGTCCGGCCCGCACACCCCGACAATCTGCGAGCGACCGGCATGTCCAGCCTCTTTCCCTCCACAGTAATATCTTCAAACAGCATCCGATGGTTGCGCGCGAGCCCACGTCAATGGGCTGGGCAAGCCCGTGCCCGCGTTGAAGATCAGCCAATCGCCGTTGCTGGCGCACTGGCCATTTGCGCGGCTTTCGTCTTCATGGCCTTTCCCGGTATCGATCTCGTCGTTTCGCGCTGGGCGGCGTCCGCGGCAGGTGATTTCCCGCTTTCCCGAGAGCCTGCGCTCAAGGCACTTCGCGACTTCAATCGCGTCCTGCCCTTCTTCATTCTGCCCTGCGTCCTGGCCCTGTTGATGATGCAGGCGATTGCACTGGGCCGCCGATTGCTGCGCCCGCACAAGGCACTGTTCTTTCTCACCTTCTACGCCATTGGCCCCGGGCTGCTCGTCCAGGCCCTGAAGCGGCTGATCGGCCGCGCCCGCCCCTACGACATCACGGACTTCGGTGGCACCCTGCCCTTCACGCCCGCCTGGCAAGTCTCCAGCGCCTGTTCGCGCAGTTGCTCCTTCGCATCCGGCGAATCCGCAACGGCGATTGCCCTCATAGCGCTCGCGCTGCTTCTGCCCCTTCAGTGGCGACGCCTGGCGATCATCGCGCTCATCCCGCTGATCCTCGCCTTCTCGCTCAACCGGATCGTGTTTGGTGCTCACTTCCTCTCCGACGTCGTGCTCGCCTGGCTGTTGATGCTGTGGCTGATGACGTGGCTCTGGGCGGTCTTCGCCGACAATGGCGAGCGCATCGATGCCGCCGTCCAACGGCTCGGGCGGCGGCGAAATCCGTAGATCCGCAGCCGACGCTCTACATCCGTTTCAGCTCGGAAAGACCAACTCGACGCTCGTTCCCCTCCCCGGCTGGGACAGTATACGGGCGTCGCCGCCGCTTTGTCGGACGAAGCCGTAGACAACGGCGAGACCGAGACCGGCACCGCCCTCCTCGTCACGCGTGGTGAAATAGGGCTCGAACGCCTTGTCCACGGCCTCCGGAGACATCCCGATCCCATCGTCGGTGACCGACACAACGACATCGGTCTCCACTCCCGCAGCACGGATCAGGATCGTCCCGCCCTGAGGCATCGCGGCAGCGGCATTGAGGCAGAGATTGAGGATCGCCTGCTCGAAGAGGGCGGCATCGAGATGCACATTGGGCAGGCCGTCGGCAATTTCGAAGGCGAGACGGCATCTTTCACCGACGGCGATTTCCAGCACGTCCGCCATGCCACGCAACACCGCACCGACCTCCAGCGCGCCCGGCTGGATCGGGTGCTGGCTGCCAATGGACAACATGCTGCTGGCAAGCGAACGCCCGCGATCGGCCGCCTTGCGAATGCGGGCGATGTGACGCTTCTGCCGATCGTTGAAACCGGTATCCCGTTCCAGCAACCCCAAGCTGCCGGTGATGATGCCGATCATGTTGCCGACTTCGTGGCTCACCTGATGCGTCATGCGCATGATTCCGTCCAGCCGCTGCGCCTTTGCCGCTTCGGCCTCCTGCCGGTCCATGTCGGTCACGTCCCGGGCCAAGAGCACAATGCCGCGATCCGGCTGCCGCGACAGCGAGACCTCTGTCACGCGGCCCGCGTCGGAGCGATGCCGCAGCACAAGTCGGTCGCCGAGCGTGCCCGCGTCGCGATCGGCGGGCAGCAGAGCCGGGTCGATCTCGGGCATCGGGCTCACGAAGTTGCGCAGCGGCAGCTTCCTTGCCGAGCCCGGCCAGCCGACGAGTTCCATGACGCGGCGGTTCATCGTGATCGGTTTGCCGCCGGGATCGAAGAGCGCGATGCCTTCGTTCATGTTGCGAAAGGTTGAGCGGATGGTGCGCGCGGCGGCCTCGGCCGTACGTCTGAGCCGCGAAACACGCGCGACACTTTCGCGAAAGGCACTGAAGGCTTCGAGCAGCTGGACGAGCTCCGTTTCCGTCCCCTTGTATGTCGGCGCATCGACGTCCCGGCGCCCCTCCGCAAGTGCGTTCATCCCATTGGATAGCGACACGATCCCACGCGAGACGCGCATGACCGAGCGAATGGAGAAGACCGCCATGACAAGCACGAGCAGTGCCGCGACGGCGACGATAACAAGCAGGCGGCTCAGAGCATTGGAGGTCGACACGAGGTCGTCATTGAGGCCGCGGGCGACCGCCTCGCTCTGTGTTTCCGTCGCATGCGAGAGGTCGCGCGACACGGTGTGCAATCGCGCAACGGCCGCGCGAATGGCGAACATCTCCAGCAGATACTGGGTCTGCGCTTCGAAGACCCGTTCATAAGGCGCGAGTTCGGTAGCGGAAACCCGGATATCGGGTGCCGCATGCTCAAGGCGCGGCACCGTTTCGGCAATATAGCGGCGACGCAATTCGCCGAGCTGGAACAGGCTGTCGGAGTTGGATGCCGATTGCACGATCCCATTGAGGCGGTGGCGGAAATCGGCATCGGCCATGCCGCTGCCGGTCGCGATCTCGCCAAGTGCGGCTGCCGCTTCGGCCTTATGCTGCTGCGCCGATTCCGCGTCGCCGGCAAGCGTCATCGTCTGCGTGCGGATGGTTTCCAGAAGCTCGACGATATGCCCGTTGGCAAAACCTTTGACGGCCGCATCGCCGTTCTGCGGCGCCATGGCGCGCAACAGCGCATCGACCTGCGCGACCACCGAGCGGCTTTCGCTCGAAACCCGGTAGGGCGAAGTGGCGTTCATCAGAAACGGCGCGCTCGACACAAGATCGGAAACCTGGCGCGACACGAGCGAGGCCTTGGCAAGGCTGGTGAACGCCTGCAGCCCGTAGGCCGCCATCTCGTCGCGCGCCCGTTGCAGACCAAAAACTGCGACCGTCGCAAGGCCGAAGACGAGCACGCAGATGAAGGCGATAGCGAACGGGAGCCGGAAGGCAATCGACGAGAGAAAAGGGCGAACGATCACGACTTCGGCTCGCCGTCGTCGGTATCGAGCACGTAGCCCTTGCCGCGTCTCGTCTTGATATGGCGCGGCAGGTCGGGATTGCGCTCGATCTTGCGCCGGAGCCGGAGCACGAGCACATCGACGTTGCGGTCAATGTAGCGGTCGCTTTCGGCGCCGAGGCGGTCGAGGATCTGCGCGCGGCCGACCGGCATGTTCGGCGTCTCTGCGAGGATTTCGAGAAGCGCGAACTCGGCACTCGTCAGCGACCTCGACGGATCGGTCAGGCAAATCGCCCGGCGGCTCCTGAGATCGATCGACCAGTCGCCGAGCTTCATCGATGCCGGCTCGGTCTCGCGTTCGCTTTCCCGCTCCGGCTTGAGCGAGGGATTAGTGCGACGAAGAACGGCCTTGATCCGCGCCGTCAACTCGATCGGCTCGAACGGCTTGACGACGTAGTCATCCGCCGCCGTCTCCAAACCCAGCACCCGGTCCGCAGCACTGCCTGCCGCCGTCACCATGACGATGCCGATATTGGTGCGGGCCCGCAGCCTTTGCGCAAAGGTGCGGCCCGAAGTGCCCGGCAAATTGTGGTCGACAAGCACGAGATGCACCGCCTCGCGCGCCAGGACATTGGCTGCTGCTTCCGCCGACGGCGCGGTCAGGGGCAGCCAACCTTCTGCCTCCACCAGATCGGAAATAAGCTCCGACATGTCCGGATCGTCCTCGACGATCAGAATCCGTATCCTCTCACTCAGCATGCACGTCCTCCCGCCCCCATCATAGGCGGGGCCGTCCCAATGTTCAAAGCAGCTCGCATTATGTGATCTGTCATATTTGTAATCTTTGTAACTTTGAAACGGCGGAGAGCGCCCAACGCTGTAAGAACGGTAACCATTCTCCGATTGCGGCAGGCGGGGAATACCGACATCCTGACTGCGGAGATTGGGACGGCAGCGTTCCAAATGGGAGGACATCGTGAGAAGCATCACCGCTATCGGCGGGTGCGTGGCCCTGTGGCTGTGCACCGCCACAACAGGCATGACGGCGCCGGCGCTCACCGTGCTGTGCGGTGTCGACGAAGCGTGGTGTGCGACGATGAAGACGGCGTTCGAGACGAAGTCCGGCCTCGAAATCTCGATGACCCGCAAGAGCACCGGCGACATCCTCAACCAGCTGCGGGCCGAGAAAGACGCGCCGACCGTCGATGTCTGGTGGGGCGGCACAGGCGACACCCATCTGCAGGCTGGATCCGAAAACCTGCTCGAACCCTACAAGCCGGCGCACGAACGCGACATGCTGCCGTGGGCTCAGAACTTCTTCGCCATTTCCGGCGGCCGATCGGCGGGCATCTATGCCGGGGCGCTTGGTTTTGCCTACAATGCCGATCTGCTGCAGGCGCTGAAGCTGCCGGCACCGACCTGCTGGAAGGATCTTGCGGACAACGCCTATCGCGGCCGCATCCGCAGCGGCAACCCGAATTCCTCCGGCACCGCCTTCACCACGCTCGCAACCCTGGTGCAGCTTTTCGGCGAAGACGAAGCCTTCCGTTTCCTGGCAGCGCTCAATCGCAACATCGACCAATACACGACCGCCGGCTCCGCCCCCGTCAAAGCGGCCGCCCGCGGGGAAACGCTGATCGGCATTTCCTTCATGCACGACGCGGTCACGCAGAAGCAGGCTGGCTCGCCGCTCGTCATCGTCGCGCCCTGCGAGGGCACCGGCTACGAAATCGGCGCCGTCAGCATCGTCAAGGGTGCCCGTCATCTGGAGGCGGCGAAAAGCTTCGTTGATTTCGCGCTGAGCCCGGAGGGCCAGGGCACGGGGGCTGCCTCCGGACAGAACCAGGTGCCGTCCAATGCGCGCTCGAACCTGCCGCTCGCGGCACCCGATATCTCGATGATCAAAATGGTGGACTACGACTTCGCCACCTTCGGCTCGCCGGAAGAACGAAGTCGCCTGCTCAAAAGGTTCGACGCGGAGATCACAGCGACGAACTGACCGGGCCGAATAAACTTGAGCGAGGTGCGAGCGGAAAACCGCACAGACTTATCCTCATCTCGCTCCAGCAAACATCCGAAACCGTGAACGTGCTGCCCGGCGGGCAGGCCGATGGCCACGCCGTGTCTCGTTCGCGCCCACATAAACCAAGGCAACAGGAGGATGCCCCAATGAAAACAATGACCCTTTCCCTCATGCTCTTTACCGGCACGGCGCTTGCCGCGCTACAGGCTCAGGCTGCCGGCAGCCTCAACCTCATCTGCTCAGCAGACGTGGTGATCTGCGAGCAGATGACCGGCGACTTCCAGAAGGAGACCGGCATCAAGGTCAACATGGTTCGCCTGTCCTCGGGCGAGACTTATGCCAAGATCCGCGCGGAAGCCCGAAACCCGAAGACCGATATCTGGTGGGCCGGCACCGGCGACCCGCATCTGCAGGCCGCCTCCGACGGCCTGACACTCGAATACAAATCACCGATGCTCGATCAGCTTCAGGATTGGGCAAAGAAGCAGGCTGAAGGCTCGGGGTACCGCACGGTTGGCGTCTATGCCGGCGCGCTCGGCTGGGGTTATAACACCGAGATCTTTTCGAAGAAGGGCCTGAAGGAACCCAAGTGCTGGGCCGACCTGCTCGACGCATCGTTGAAGGGCGAGATCCAGATGGCGAACCCGAACTCGTCCGGCACCGCCTATACTGCGCTTGCCTCGCTGGTGCAGATCATGGGCGAAGACCAGGCCTTCGAATATCTGAAGCAGCTCAACGGCAATATCGCACAATACACCAAGTCGGGTTCCGCACCGGTGAAGGCGGCGGCGCGTGGCGAAGCCGGCCTCGGCATCGTCTTCATGCACGACGCGGTGGCCCAGACCGCCGAAGGCTTCCCGATCAAGTCGGTCGCGCCCTGCGAAGGCACCGGCTACGAGATCGGCTCCATGTCCATCATCCGCGGTGCCAAGAACCTGGAGAGCGCCAAGGCCTGGTACGACTGGGCGCTGAAGCCCGAAGTGCAGTCGCGCATGAAGGACGCCAAGTCCTTCCAGTTGCCGTCCAACAAGTCGGCCGAAGTGCCGAAGGAAGCGCCGAAGTTCGAGGACATCAAGTTGATTGACTACGACTTCGCCACCTTCGGCGACGCCGAAAAGCGCAAGGCGCTGCTCGAGCGCTGGGATCGCGAAGTGGGCGCCAGCGCCAACTGATCGCAGGATCGGCCGGCCGGAAAAGCGATCCGGCCGGCACCCCGGCATAGACGTTAGTTCGTCGGCTCCGGTCTCTGATCGGGCGCCCTAACGGCATTCCATTTTCATCTCAATTCACGCGAGGACCATCATGGAACATCGCAACCGCAGGCTCGACCTCACCCTCGGGCTCGGACTGGCAGCCTTCCTGCTGGTCCCATGGTATCGCATCGAAGGTGGCTTCTTCGGGCTCGGCTGGCTTGCCGATTTCCCCGGGGATCCGGCCGTGGCCCCCGGCCTGATGCAGATCTTCGCCCACGGCCGGTCATGGCTGGCCGTGACACTGGTGCTGCTCGGCATCTGCGCGGCAGCGCGTTTTGTCAGCGATCCCGCGCGCCGCGGGCTTCTGCTTGCTGTCGCCGGCGCAACGGGTGTCCTCTATCTCGCCCTTCAAGGACTGGCGATCGGCTTCACAGGCTGGACCTGGACCATCAGCGAAAGCCTGTTCGGACCGCTTTCCGACGGTCAGCCTTCGATGGGCGCCGGCGCCGTATTGTCTGCCCTTGCCTTCATTCTCCTTTTTGCCTTCGGGCTTGCCGAGCGTGGCGTGCTCAAGGGCGACGCCTTCATCGTTGCGGCGATTTCGCTGCTCGTTTCCCTGGTCATCGTCTTCGTCTTCTATCCGGTCGGCAGCATGTTCGCAGCTTCCCTCCAGGATTTCGACGGCTCGTTCAAGCCTGACGGTTTCATTCGCAACATCCAGGACGGCTCGATCTGGAGCTTGAGCTGCGTCATCGGCGAAGGCCGCTGCGGCGTCGCCTGGCGCACCCTGTGGCTGGCGCTGATGACCGCATTAGGCTCGACGCTCCTTGGCCTTGCCTTCGCGCTTGTGGCCACCCGCACGCGCTTTCCCTTCAAGAAGGGCATGCGGCTCCTGACGGTGCTGCCGATCATTACCCCGCCCTTCGTCATCGGCCTGGCGCTGACGCTGCTCTTCGGCCGCGCCGGCGTCGTCACCGAGTTTCTGTCCGATGCCTTCGGCATCGAGCCCGGCCGCTGGCTCTACGGCCTTACCGGCATCTGGATCGCCCAGGTTCTCTCCTTCACGCCGATCTCCTTCCTCGTGCTGATCGGCGTCGTCGAGGGCGTCAGCCCGTCGATGGAAGAGGCGTCGCAGACGCTCCGCGCCGATCGCTGGCGCACCTTCTGGAACGTCTCCCTGCCGCTGATGAAGCCCGGCCTTGCCAACGCCTTTCTCATCGGCTTCATCGAAAGCATGGCCGATTTCGGCAACCCGCTGGTGCTCGGCGGCAGCCACGGCGTGCTTTCGACCGAGATCTTCTTCGCCGTCGTCGGCGCCCAGAACGATCCGTCCCGCGCAGCGGTACTCGCGATCATCCTGCTCTGCTTCACGCTCTCGGCCTTCCTTGCCCAGCGTTACTGGCTTGCGGGCAAGAACTATTCGACCGTTACCGGCAAGGGCGATTCCGGCGCCCACAGCGCGCTTCCACGCTCGCTGTCGATCGGCGTCCACGCCGTCGTCATCCCGTGGATGATCTTCACAGTCGTCGTCTACGGCATGATCCTCTTCGGCGGTTTCGTGAAGACCTGGGGCCTCGACAACTCGCTGACCCTCGATCACTACGCCAAGGCCTTCTCGATCTCGGTTGCCGACGGCGCGATCGCCTGGACAGGCGTTGCCTGGAATTCCTTCTGGACGACTATGGAAATCTCGCTGATTGCAGCACCCCTGACCGCCCTCGTCGGGCTGCTGACCGCCTATCTCATCGTGCGCCAGCGCTTCGCCGGCCGTGATGTCTTCGAGTTCGCGCTGATGCTGAGCTTTGCCATTCCCGGCACCGTCATCGGCATCAGCTACATCATCGCCTTCAATCTGCCGCCGCTCGAAATGACCGGCACGGCGTTGATCCTCGTCGCCTGCTTCGTCTTCCGCAACATGCCCGTCGGCGTGCGCGGCGGCATCGCAGCGATGAGCCAGCTCGACAAGAGCCTCGACGAGGCGTCGCTGACGCTTCGGGCGACGAGCTTCCGCACCTTACGCAGGGTCATCCTGCCGCTCCTACGGCCGGCGATCGTCGCGGCGCTCGTCTATTCCTTCGTCAGGGCGATCACCTCGATCAGCGCCGTCGTCTTCCTCGTCAGCGCCGAATACAACATGGCGACCGCCTATATCGTCGGCCTTGTCGAGAACGGCGAGTTCGGTGTTGCGATCGCCTATTCCTCGGCCCTCATCCTGGTGATGATCACCGTCATCACCGGCCTGCAACTGCTTGTCGGCGAACGCAAACTGAGGCGCGAAAACCGCGTCCTCAGTGCCGCGCCCGCCCGTTCGTCCTCCGCCACCCTTTCCCAGGAGAAAACCGCTTGAGCACTCATATGAGCACGCCGCGCACCGGCTCTGTCGTCTTTCAGAACGTGCGCAAGCAGTTCGGTGCCTTCACCGCCATCCACAACCTGTCGCTCACCATCGAGCCCGGTACGCTCGTGACCCTGCTTGGGCCTTCCGGCTGCGGCAAGACGACGACGCTGCGCATGCTTGCCGGGCTCGAGCATCCCTCCGCCGGCAAGATCCTGATCGGCGGCAAGGACGTGACCATGCTGCCGGCCAATGAGCGCGACGTCTCGATGGTCTTCCAGTCCTATGCGCTCTTCCCGCACATGTCGGCGCTCGACAACGTCGCCTATGGCCTCGAGTCCTCCGGCATCAAGAAGAAGGAGGCGCGCGAGCGCGCCGAAGATGGCCTGCAACTCGTCGGCCTGGGCGGCCTCGGCCAGCGGCTTCCCGCCGAGTTATCCGGCGGACAGCAGCAGCGCGTTGCCGTCGCCCGCGCCCTCGTGCTCGAACCGCAGGTGCTGCTGCTGGACGAGCCGCTGTCGAACCTCGATGCGCGGCTGCGCCGCAAGGTTCGCACGGAAATCCGCGAGTTGCAGCAACGTCTGGGCTTCACCGCCGTCTACGTCACCCACGACCAGGACGAGGCGCTTGCCGTTTCCGACCGCATCATCGTCATGAAGGATGGTGCGATTGCGCAGGAAGGAGCGCCGCGCGATCTCTACGAGACGCCCGCCTCGACCTTCATCGCCGACTTCATGGGCGAGGCCAATGTGCTGCCTTGCGAGGTCACCGCAGCCGAAGCTGGCCAGGCGACGATCCGCATCGGCGGCCTCGAACATCGTCTGCCCTCGAAGACCGCTCGGCCAGGGCCGTCGAAGCTTGCAGTGCGTCCCAATGCGGTGACCCTGACGCCGGCCAAGGGCGCAGCACTTTCCGGCACGATCAGCAGCGCTGCCTATCTCGGCGGCCATGTCGAATACGAGGTCGAAACGGCAACCGGCCTCCTGTTTGTTATCGATCAGGCCGTTGAGGACATGTTATCTCCGACAACGGAGGTCGCCATCGGTTTCCGCAACCGCGGCCTCGCTTTGATTGACGCATGACTTTTTTACAACTGGATACGAGAAGGACACTTGCATGACTGCTGAAATTGCCGGCCTCGACGCCCGGTTCGCGCTTGCCAAATCTATGGCCGAGGAGGCCGGTCGGCTCGCCTACGACTATTTCCTGAAGCGGGAAACGCTTGTCATCGAAACCAAGCGCGACGCTCACGACGTCGTCTCGATCGCCGATCGCAACGTCGAGACCCTGATCCGCGAAAAGATCGCCGCCGCGTTTCCGGATGATGGCGTGCTTGGCGAGGAGCATGGTCTTCTCGACGGCACATCCGGCTTTACCTGGGTGCTCGATCCGATCGACGGTACCACGCCCTTCGTCAACGGCATGCCGAACTGGTGCGTCTCGATCGCCGTCGTGCATGCGGAGAAGCCCGTCATCGGCGTGATCCACGCGCCCTGCCATCAGGAAGTCTATGCAGCGGCAACGGGCCGGGGCGCGACGCTGAACGGCAAGCCGCTTCGCCTCGACGGCACGCGCACGATCCGCAACGCCGTCACCGGGCTTGGCGCCAACGATCAGGTGAAACCCGGCGAGATGGGTGCCATCGTCGAGCGCCTGCTTTCGAATGGCGGCAACTTCATGCGCAACGGCTCCGGTGCGCTGATGATCGCCTATGTCGCCGCCGGTCGCCTCGTCGGTTACTACGAGCCCTATATGCATGCCTGGGACTGCCTCGGTGGCTACTGCCTGGTGAACGAAGCCGGCGGCTGGACATTGCCCTTCCCGACGTGCGGCGAGGCTTTGACGCATTGGTCTCCGGTCTTGGCGGCTGCGCCCGGCGCAGTCGACGACCTCATGAAGGTCGCCAATCTTGAAACGGCGGCAGCCTGAGCGCCTTAGCGGTGCTCACGTTTGACCGGGCGGCTTGTCGGCCTTTAGCCCGAACAGGCGGCCGAGCTCCAAGGGGAACGGGAAGATGACAGTCGAATTCTTCTCGCCCGCAAGGACGTTGAGCGTGCTCAGATAGCGCAGTTGCATCGCTTCAGGCTGCTTGGACAGGATCTCGGCAGCCTCGAGCAGCTTGGCGGCAGCCTGTTGCTCGCCCTCGGCATTGATCACCTTGGCACGCCTCTCGCGTTCGGCTTCGGCCTGGCGAGCAATTGCGCGGATCATGCTCTCGTTGATGTCGACATGTTTGATTTCCACGGTCGCCACTTTGATGCCCCAGGCATCCGTCTGGCTGTCGAGGATCTTCTGGATGTCTTCGTTCAGCCGGTCCCGCTCGGCCAACATCTCGTCGAGATCGTGTTTGCCAAGCACGGAACGCAGGGTCGTCTGCGCCAGCTGGCTGGTCGCCATCATGAAATCCTCGACCTGGATCGTCGACTTTTCCGCATCGATAACCCGGAAATAGATCACGGCGCTGACCCGGACCGAGACGTTGTCATGGGAGATCACGTCCTGGCTCGGCACATCCAGCACCCGGGTCCTGAGATCGACCCGCACCATCTGCTGCACGTAGGGGACGAGCAAGATCAGCCCCGGTCCCTTGACGCCGGTGAACCGCCCGAGCGTGAAGACCACTCCGCGCTCGTATTCGCGCAGGATCCGGATCGAATAGGCGATGACGAGAATGATGAGCACCAGCAACGCGGCAAAAGGAGCGAGGCTCCCAAACATGTCCATGACCATTCCTCCATTCCGGACGCTTTCGCCTGCGCCCACAGGATCCGCGGCGCTATGCCTTCTGAGCGTCGCGCACCACTTCGAGCGTCAGTCCGTTCCGCCCGACAACCTTTACATCCTCACCTCTCGACAGCGTTTCCGTGCTGACAGCTTGCCAGCGCTCGCCATGGGCGATGACGTAGCCGGCGGCCCCTGTCCAACTTTCGACCTTGCCCGCAATGCCGATCATCTGTTCGCCGCCGGTCACCACCGCGTGGCGCCGTGAGCTGAAGGCCAGCCGTGCGACCAACAGGCTGAAGCCGAAGCTTGCGACGGCAAGCCCCGCTAGCACGGACCAGGAGACCTGCAGGCCCGGCGTATCCGTGTCAAAGAGGATTGCCGCGCCCAGAACCAGTGAAACGCTGCCACCGGCGCCGAGCACGCCGAAAGACGGCGAATGCGCCTCGGCAACCATCAGGCCGATCCCAAGCAGGATCAGACCGATGCCGGCGTAGCTGACGGGCAGCACCGAAAGCGCATAGAGCCCGAGCAGCAGACTGATGCCGCCGATCGTGCCTGGCGCCACCGACCCCGGAGACAGGAACTCGAAGATCAAACCGTAAATGCCGATCATCATCAGGATCACCGCGATATTGGGATCGGTAACGACCGAAAGCAGCCGGGTGCGCCAGTCGGGCACGAAGTCTTCGGTGGCCAGCCCGGCCGAATCGAGCACGATCTCCAGCTGCCCCGCATGCACGGTGCGCCCGTTTGCCTGCTTCAAGAGATCGGCGATGGTGGTGGCGGTGAAATCGACGACCTTCTCCCTGACGGCCGCTTCGGCCGAGAGGCTTGCCGCCTCGCGCACCGCCTTCTCGGCCCAGTCGGCATTGCGCCCGCGCAGTTCGGCCAGTCCTCGGATATATGCCACGGCATCATTGACGAGCTTCGCCTCGGCAGCGTTCCGAACCGCCGGCTGTTTGCCGCCGTCCTTGCCGGTATCGCCATCCTTCCCCTGGCCGAACATGTCACCGCCGATCGCAATCGGCGTCGCCGCGCCGAGGTTCGTTCCCGGCGCCATCGCCGCGATGTGGCTGGCATAGAGGATATAGGTGCCGGCGCTCGCCGCGCGCGCACCGCTCGGCGCAACGTAGCTTGCAACGGGCACGGGGGAAGCGAGGATCGCGCGGATGATCTCGCGCATCGACGTGTCGAGACCTCCGGGCGTATCCATTTGCAAGACCACCAGCGGAAGGCGGCGCTGTTCCGCCTTCGTCAAACCGCGCCTGACATATTCGGCCGTGGCCGGGCCGATGGCACCGTTGACATGCAGCACCAAGGCGACCCGATCGTTTTCGGCTCGCGGCGAAGCTGGAAACGCGAATGACGTGATCAAAACAAGCAACAGCGTGAGGATTCGCAACATCCGTCGTCAAAACCTCGCATGCCCGACGCCTCCGAAGAGGACGTCCATTCGAGAATAATAGCACAACACAAGGTTAGGACGAAGCGAGGTTGCTACTGCATCGGTTGGATCCTCGGAGCAACGACGTCAGCTCGCCTTGCTGCTGCGACGTGATGACAAGTCCGGCGATCGGAGTTATCTGCTAGTCTCCTTTCGCAATGATGCGTCACTGCTTGAGCCTCCCCGATTTCGACCAGAACAGGATCCCGGGTTTGGAGACGACCCTCTATCAGCCGATCAAGACCTTTCTCGAAGCCCGCGGCTACAGCGTCAAGGGCGAGATCGGCGGCTGCGACATGGTGGCACTCAGCGATGACGAGCCGCCGCTTGTCGTCATCTGCGAGCTCAAGCTGAGCTTCAATCTCGAGCTGATCCTGCAGGCCGTCGACCGCGCCACCGCCGGCGACGAGGTATGGATCGCCGCCCGTGTCTCGGCCAAAGGCAAGGGGCGGGAGAGCGATCGCCGGTTCCGCGATCTCTGCCGCAGGCTTGGCTTCGGCATGCTGGCGGTCGCCGACAACGGCATGGTCGACGTCATTCTCGCGGCCTCCGCGGTAATGCCTCGCAAGAACAACAGGAAGCGGTCGCGACTGATCAGCGAGCACCGCCGCCGCAAGGGAGACCCGACCGCCGGCGGTGCCACGCGATCGCCGATCATGACCGCCTATCGCCAGCAGGCGCTTGCCTGCGCGGCCGCCCTGCAGAGCGGCCATCAGCGCCCGCGTGATCTTCGCCCGGTCGCACCGGATGCCGCCAAGATCCTGCTTCACAACGTCTATGGCTGGTTCGAGCGGATCGACCGCGGCATCTATGCCCTGACGGAGCTGGGGGCCGAGGCGCTTCGCCGCTGGCCGCCGAGCGAGACGGCCACGACGCCGATCATCGAGACATCCGAAGCATGATGCTCACCGGGGCCATCGCATGAATCCCGCCCTTCGCATCCTCTGTCTTTGCCTTGCATGGCTGATGGTCGGACTGGGTGTCATTGGCGCCTTCCTCCCCGTCCTGCCGACGACTCCGTTTTTGCTTTTGGCGGCGGGCCTCTTCGCCCGCGCTTCGCCGCGATTGGAGCAATGGCTGCTCAATCACCGCGTCTTCGGGGCTTCGCTGCGGCTATGGCGTGAAAAGGGTGCCATCTCCAAGCGCGCCAAGACCGGTGCGGTCAGCCTGATGGCCGCTAGCTTCGGACTCTTCGTTTTCTTCGGCAATCCGAGCCTGACGCTGGCTGCGATCGTCGCGGCGTCGATGGCGCTTCCTGCACTGTTCATCCTGACGCGTCCGGCGGAATAGCCATAAAGGCAGCGGGACAAGATCCTGCGCGCCGTCCATGCAGGAAAACAATACTTTTCTTCTCAGGAAATACTTGGTCGCGATCGAAATTGGCGAGCTCTTCTTAAGCATGCACTTCATGAGCGCACGAATATTCATACTTAGTGTTTTTGTAAATCAAGATATATTTCGAACAACCCAAGAACAAAGTTGTACAAAGGTGCAATCTCCAGAGCGACCCGCTTTACTCGGCTGTTTTGGCCACCCTTTTCCCGGCACCGCTACCGCACCCATGCACCCCGAGGCCGGCCGGGGATTCGCGGGCCGTGCCGCGCTCTCCGGAGCGGCTCATGGTCCGATATCTCGCCTCGCGAAAAGAGGATAGCACCCCGAATCTGACGATTGGCGATTGACAAGCCGGTCGGGTTGGCTCCATCTATTGCATTACAAAGGCAGCAATTCCGTAATAAAGGAATATGTGGAGGAGCACATGCCTGACATGCTGGTGAGCTTGTATTCGCCGATCCTCGGCGAACTCAAGCGAAGTACCCAAACCGACAAGGTGACTATTCGGCCCGCCTTGCCGCCGGAAATGCGCCTGGTCATCGATTGGGTGCGAGAGAATTTCAGCGAGAACTGGGCAAGCGAGGTGGATGTCGCCTTCACGCGCCGCCCCGTGGCGTGTCTCATTGCCGTCGACGACGGCAATCTGGTCGGCTTTGCCTGCTATGACACGACGGCGCCGGGCTTTTTCGGCCCGACGGGCGTCCACGGCGCAAGCCGCGGCAAGGGCATCGGCGTCGCCCTGCTCTCCAGTTGCCTCGACACCATGAAGACCCTTGGCCACGCCTATGCCTTCATCGGCGACGCGGGACCCGTCGATTTCTACGCAAAGACTGTCGGCGCCGTGCCGATCCCCGCCCCCGACAAAGGGATCTACCAGGGCATGCTGCGCCGCCCTTCCAAGTAATTTCAAATATCGGAGCCTCCCCATGTCCTCGACACCGCTTGCCCTCTTTGTTGGCATACCCAATCCCACGCTCTCGGATGACGAGTTTGCCCTGTTCCGCGAAACCAATCCGCTCGGCCTTTTCGTCGGCCGCCGCAACCAGCGCGAACCCGCGCAGACAAAGGCGCTGATCGAACGCTTTCGCGAAGCCGTCGGCCGCGAAGATGCCCCCGTCTTTACCGACCAGGAAGGCGGCCGCGTCCAGCATCTCGACGCCGGCCCCTGGCCGCTCTTCCGCTCGTTCGGCGAATTCGCCGAGCTCGCGCGCCACGATTTCGCCCTCGGCAAGAAGGCCCTTCGCCTTTCGAGCCAGGCCATGGGCACGATGATGAGTGAACTTGGTCTCACGAGCGGCTGCTCGCCGGTGCTCGACCTCGTCTTTGCAACAACGAGCTCGGTCATCGGCGCCCGTTCGTTCGGCGCCGATCCGGACTTCATTGCAGCCCTTGGCCGTGAGGTAGTCGATGGCCTGCTTGAGACCGGCAACATGCCGGTCATGAAGCACATCCCGGGCCACGGCCGGGCGACGCTCGATTCGCACAAGGAGCGGCCCATCGTCGACGCTTCGCGCGAAACGCTGACCGCCACCGACTTCAAGCCCTTCGTAGCGCTCCGCGACACGCCCTGGGCCATGGTCGCCCACGTCGTTTACTCCGCCTTCGACAAGGAACTGCCGGCATCCATTTCGCCGGTCATGCACGACGTCATCCGCAACAACATGGGCTACGACGGCGTACTCGTTTCCGACTGCATCTTCATGGAATCGCTCCGCGGCACCTTGCCCGAGCGCGTCCGCGAGGTGCTCGACGCCGGTTTCGACATCGCACTTCACAGCCACGGCACGCTCGCCGAGAGCGAAGCGGCAGCCAAGGCGGCAAGTCCGCTGACCGCCGCCGCCCAGAAGCGCATTGACGCCGGCAAGGCCCGTCTCGGCACGCTGAAGGTCGACGTGCGCGCGGCCCATGCGGAAGTCGAGGACATGTTCAACAGCGCCCTCGTCGCCTGACCAATCCGAAAATCAAAAGGGGAACTACCGTGAAAAAATCGCTTCTCGGCGCGGCCACCGCGCTTGCCCTCATCGCCGGCCCGGCCGCGGCACAGACCGTGCTCACCGCCAACATCGAACCGGCGACCACCTGGGTACGCAACTTCAACCCGTTCAACCAGACCTCGGCGCGCCAGAGCACCCTCGACTTCATCTACGAGCCGCTGGTCGTCTTCAACCGCTTCGACGGCAACAAGCCGGTCTTCCGGCTCGCAGAAAGCTTCAAGCTTGCCGATGACCTGAAGTCGATCGAGTTCAAGCTCCGGCCGAACCTGAAATGGTCCGACGGCAAGCCGCTGACGGCGACCGACGTCAAGTTCACCTATGACTATTTGAAGAAGTTCCCGGCGCTCGATTTCGTCAGCATCTGGACCTTCATCGCCGGCGTCGAGGCCGTGGATGCTGAGACCGTGCGCTTCACGCTCGCCAATCCGAGCTCGCTTGCCGCCGAGCAGCTGGCGCAGCTGCCGATCGTTCCGGAGCATGTCTGGAAGGACATCGCCGAGCCGGTGACCTTCGCCAACGAGACGCCCGTCGGCAGCGGCCCGCTGACCGAGATCCCGCGCTTTACCGGCCAGACCTACGACCAGTGCCGCAACCCGCATTATTGGGATGCCGCGACGCTGAAGATCGACTGCGTACGCTTCCCGCAGCTCGCCGACAACAACCAGATCCTGACGGCGACGGCCTCCGGCACGCTCGACTGGGGCGTTTCCTTCATCCCGGATATCGAGAACGTCTATGTCGCCAAGGATCCGGAGCACTATCACTTCTGGTACTCGCCAAGCAGCATGGTCGCCTTCCTGTTCAACCAGGAGACGGCGAACGAGAACAACCGCAAGGCCTTCAACGACGTGAAGTTCCGTCGCGCCGCCTCGATGGCGCTCGACCGCGGCACCATGGTCGATGTCGCAGGCTACGGCTACCCGACGCTCAACGAAGACCCGGCCGGCATGGGCGAGCTCTACAAGAGCTGGGCCGATCCGTCTGTTGCCGCCGACTTCGGCAAGTACGGCAAGTACGATGCCGATGCCGCCAAGGCGCTGCTCGACGAAGCCGGCTATGCCGACAAGGACGGCGACGGCTTCCGTGACAATCCGGACGGCAGCAAGATCGCCTTTTCGATCATCGTCCCGAGTTCGTGGACCGACTGGATCGACACGGTGACGATCGCCGTCGAAGGCCTGCAGGCCGTCGGCCTCGACGCCAAGATCGAAACGCCGGAGGAAGCCGTCTGGACCGGCAACCTCATCAACGGCACTTTCGACGCAGCGATCAACAGCCTGCCGGCGTCCGCCTCGCCCTACTACCCTTACAAGCGCGCCTTCAGCGCTTCGGACAAGGGCAAAACCCGCTTCACCGCGCAGCGCTGGTTCAATTCGGACGTCGAGGCGCTCCTGACCGAGTTCACCCACACGGCTGACCCCGCCAAGCAGAAGGACGCGATGAACAAGGCGCAGCGCATCGTCGCCGAGAACCTGCCTGTCATGCCGGTGTTCAACAACCCGAACTGGTACCAGTACAACACCAAGCGCTTCAAAGGCTGGGCGAACGCGGAAAACCCCTTCGTCAACCCGTCGATCAGCCGCACCAACCCGGCACGCTTGCTGCACCTGCTGGCGCTTGAACCGGTGAAGTAACCCGATCACAGACGCGGCGCTCTCACAGACGATGCTCCGGGAGGGCGCCTTGTCTTGATCCGGCAACAGTGGCGGGCGGTCTTCGTCCGCCACGCGATCGTCCTGGCTGTTGCCCAGACGGACGGTCCGACAAGAAGACAGCCCTGCCGCCTGACGCCAACACGCGGCGGTCGCAGTCGATGGAGTTCCCGATGGCCTTTCTGCTTCGCCGCCTCTGTTTCTACCTGGCGGCCTTCGTCGCGGCGGCGACGATCAACTTCTTTCTGCCGCGGCTGATGCCCGGCGATCCGGTGCAGATCATGTTTTCGAGCGCCGGCGCCGAGTTGCCGCCCGAGAGCCTGCAGGCCCTGAAACTGACCTTCGGCTTCGTCGACGGCCCGCTCTGGCAGCAGTACCTCACCTATCTCGGCAGCATCTTCAGCGGCGATCTCGGTCGCTCGATCAAGTATTTCCCGCTGCCGGTGACGACGGTTCTCGGCAATGCGCTCGTCTGGACCGTGGGGCTGATGGGCACGGCGACACTCGTAAGCTTCGCGCTCGGCACCTTCCTCGGCGTTCTTGCGGCCTGGCGCCGCGGCAGCCTGTTCGACGTCATCGTTTCCGTCGGCGCAATCTTTGCGACCTCGGTGCCGGCCGTCGTCACCTCGCTGATCGTCGTCTTCACCTTCGGCTTCACGCTCGGTTGGTTCCCGACCGGTTATGCCGCCGACCCGGCGCTCGATCCGGCCTTCACGCTCGAATATTTTGGCAGCGTTCTCTACCACGGCATCCTGCCGATGCTGACACTCTGTGCGGTTCTGACCGGCGGCTTTGCCGTGACCATGCGCAACAACATGATCAACCTGCTCGGTGAAGATTACATCGTCATGGCCCGCGCCAAGGGCCTTTCCGACACCCGAGTGATGCTCTGGTACGCCGCCCGCAACGCGCTGCTGCCGACCGTCTCGAGCCTTGCGATCGCCATCGGCACGATGCTCGGCGGTTCGCTGGTGACTGAGGTGGTGTTCAACTATCCGGGTCTCGGCAACATCCTTTACCAGGCGATCCTCGCCCGCGATTACCCCGTCATCCAGGGACAGCTTCTAATCATGACCGCCACGATGCTCGTCGCCAACTTTGTCGTCGATGTCAGCTACGTGCTGCTCGACCCACGACTGAAGAGGGCGTGATATGAAGACCTCCTCCTTCCCGCTCATGCGCAACCGCAAGGCCATGGTCGGCGCGCTGATCGTCGCCTTCATTCTGCTCGTGGCGATCGCCGCCCCGCTGCTGACCTCCTACGATCCGAGCGCCCGCGTCGGCCGGCCGCACCAGGCGCCGTCGCTGGAACATTGGCTCGGCACCACCCGCATCGGCCAGGACGTCTTTGCCCGCCTGATCTATGGCGCCCGCACCTCGCTTGCCGTCGGCTTCGGCGCCGGCCTCCTGATCACCGCCGTCGGCACCGCGCTTGGCATCATCGCCGGCTACCGCGGCGGCAAGGTCGACGAAGTCATCAGCTTCTTGACCAATATGGTGCTCGTCGTCCCGAACCTGCCGCTGCTGCTCGTGCTCGCCGCCTTCATCGGCCAGGCGAGCCCCTGGGTCATCGCCCTCATCCTCGGCGGCACCTCCTGGGCCTGGGGCGCACGCGTCACCCGCGCCGAAACGCTCTCGGTCAAGCAGAAGGACTATGTGAAATCCGCCGAGATGATGGGCGAGCCGCGCTGGCGGATCATGACCTTCGAGATCTTCCCCAACCTCATCTCGATCGTCGGCATCAACTTTATCGGCAGCGTGATCTTCGCGATCATCACCCAGGCAACGCTCGAGTTCCTCGGCCTCGGCGACCCCAAGGTCGTCTCCTGGGGCACCATGCTCTATGCCGCGCAGAAGGCCTCTGCCCTTTCGGTCGGCGCCTGGTGGGACATCCTGACGCCCTGCTTCGCGCTCGCCTTTCTCGGCATCGGCCTGTCGCTCCTCAACTTCGCCGTTGACGAGATCGCCAATCCGCGGCTTCGAACCGGCAACCGGCTCGGCCGCTGGCAGGCCCTTATCAGCTCTGGGGAGGGCCGCCTGTGACCACGCCTCTGCTTTCCGTCAAGAACCTCACCATCGACTATATCGGCGAAACCGACGACTTCCGCGCCGTCGACGATGTCAGCTTCGATGTTGCCCCTGGCGAAGTCTTCGGACTTGCGGGCGAATCCGGCTGTGGCAAGAGCACCATCGCCTTCGCCATCAGCCGGCTGCACAAGCCGCCAGCGTTGATCCGCAAGCAAAGCGCCATCCTGCTCGATGGTCGCAACGTGCTCGATCTCGACCAGAAGGGTCTTGCCGACTTCCGCTGGCGCGAAGTGGCGATGGTCTTCCAGAGCGCGATGAATTCCTTGAACCCGGTGTTGCGCATCGAGCAGCAGTTCTACGACGTCTTGAAGACGCATAAGGGCATAAGCCGGGCCGCTGCGCGTGACCGCACTGCTGAAATGCTGCGGCTCGTCGATATTTCGCCAGACCGGATGCGCGACTATCCGCACCAGTTTTCCGGCGGCATGCGCCAGCGCATCGTGATTGCCATCTGCCTGGCGCTCGATCCGCGCCTCATCGTCATGGACGAACCGACGACGGCGCTTGACGTCGTCGTTCAGCGCGAAATCCTGCAGCGCATCAACGAGCTCCGGCGCAAGCTCGGCTTCGCCGTGCTCTTCATCACCCACGACCTCGGGCTGATGGTGCAGTTCTGCGACCGCATCGGCATCATGCTTGCCGGCAAGCTGGTCGAGCAGGGCACGGCCGACACCATCTACCGGACGCCCGAACACGACTACACGAAGAAGCTCTGGGCCTCCTTCCCCTCGCTGCACGGAGGCGTTCTCAGATGACCGGCACATCCGCACCCATTCTGGCGCTCGACCCCATCCTGACCTTGGACAAGGTCAGCAAGACCTTCGGCAATGGACCGGGGGCCGTGCGCGCCGCACGGTCGATATCCTTCTCGCTCCATGCCGGACGGGCGCTTGCGGTCGTCGGCGAATCCGGCAGCGGCAAGACCACCTGTGCCCGCATCGCCATGCGCGAATACGAACCGAGCGAAGGGCGGCTGCTCTTCAAGGGCAAGCCCATCGTTTCAGCGGGAAGCAAGGAGATCGCCGACTATCGCCGATCGGTGCAGATGATCTTCCAGGATCCGTTCGCCTCGCTCAACCCGGCCCACACAATCGCCTATCATCTGAAGCGGCCGCTGATGCTGCATCGCCCCGACATCAAGGGCGCCGCAATCGCGGAGGAGATCAAGGCGCTCCTGCGGCAAGTGAAGCTCGATCCCGATATCGTCGCGCCGAAGTACCCGCACGAGCTCTCGGGCGGCCAGCGCCAGCGCGTCAACATCGCCCGCGCACTCGCGGCAAAGCCCGAGGTCATCGTCGCCGACGAGCCGACCTCGATGCTCGACGTTTCCGTGCGCCTCGGCGTGCTCAATCTGCTCAGCGAAATGAAGCGCGAGATGAACCTCGGCCTGCTCTACATCACCCACGACATCGCGACCGCCCGCTACGTCGCCGAGGATATCGCGGTGATGTATGCCGGCCAGATCGTCGAATGGGGAAATACCGGCAAGGTCATCGACAATCCGGCCCATCCCTATACCAAGCTGTTGCTCTCGGCCGTTCCCGACCCCGACATCCGCTTCGACGATCCGAACGCGCAGGTCAACGCCTCCGAGGCCGACGAAACACGCCGCAGATCGGCGGCGAGGCAGGAGACGATCCGCGAGGTGGAGCCCGACCATTTCGTGCGCGCGGCCTAAAGCTCAGAGCCACACACGTATCACTCCAAAACAAAAACGCCCCGCAATCCGCAGGGCGTTTTTGTCTTTCGTCGCGACAGACACGACATAGTCGAGTTTGCCCGGCGCCCTCGTATGCGCCGGGCAAGGGAAAATCAGGCGGCTTCGCGCTTTGCGACGTCGGTCGGCACCGTCGAGATCGTCTTCAGGATCTGCGAAGCGATCTGGTAGGGGTCGCCCTTGGAGTTCGGGCGGCGATCTTCGAGGTAACCGCGGTAGCCGTTGTTGACGAAGCTGTGCGGAACGCGGATCGAGGCACCCCGGTCAGCAACGCCATAGCTGAACTGGTGGATCGAAGCGGTTTCGTGCTTGCCGGTCAGGCGCATGTGGTTGTCCGGGCCGTAGACGGCAATGTGGTCGGCGCGGGCTTCGGCAAAGGCGGCCATCAGGGTTTCGAAATAGTCCTTGCCGCCGACTGTGCGCATGTATTCGGTCGAGAAGTTGGCGTGCATGCCCGAGCCGTTCCAGTCGGTGTCGCCGAGCGGCTTGCAGTGGTATTCGACGTCGATGCCGTATTTTTCGGTCAGGCGCTGCAGCAGGTAGCGGGCGAGCCAGATTTCGTCGGCGGCCTTGCGCGAGCCCTTGCCGAACACCTGGAATTCCCACTGGCCCTTGGCGACTTCGGCGTTGATGCCTTCATGGTTGATGCCGGCAGCCAGGCAAATGTCGAGGTGCTCTTCGACCACCTTGCGGGCAACATCGCCGACATTGCTGAAACCGACGCCGCAGTAATAGGGGCCTTGCGGCGCGGGGAAACCGGCTTCCGGGAAGCCGAGCGGGCGTCCGTTCTGATAGAAGAAATACTCCTGCTCGAAGCCGAACCAGGCGCCTTCGTCATCGAGGATCGGGGCGCGGGTGTTGGACGGATGCGGCGTCGTGCCATCGGGCATCATGACTTCGCAGAGAACCAGAACGCCGTTCTTGCGCTCCGGATCCGGATAAACGGCAACCGGCTTCAGAACGCAGTCGGAGCTGCTGCCTTCGGCCTGCATCGTCGAGGAACCGTCGAAGCCCCAGAAGGGCAGCTGCTCAAGCGTCGGAAAAGCATCGAATTCCTTGATCAAGGTCTTGCCGCGCAGGTTCGGGGTGGGCTTGTAACCGTCGAGCCAGATGTATTCGAGCTTAAACTTTGTCATTTCGTTCTCTCACATGACGCCAGGAATGGCTGGGTTCCGAAGCGGCTGGGCAATCCAGATCGGCTGCCCGACGACCGATGCCCGTTAAGAAGCATTAATCGTGCCAACTCGATTTCAGCGCCGAGAATCCAGAGAAATTTGCGTTTGGCGGCAGGCAGGAGCCCCGGCGAGCAGACGCTACAGCGCAAGGAAGAAGCGCATTGCGCAAAAAATAGGCAAACCCTGCCCAACTCCGTGGCAAAGCAACGTGAAAGGCTGAGATCGACGGCACTTCCCCAGCAATCGCCGGCGATCGCCTCTAAAACGAGCAATCGCTTTCAGCACGCCGGTCTGCTCAGCCTGCGCGCCCGACACCGCGTTAGCGCATGATCAGGGGCAGAATTTTGAAAAGCCGCTCATCCTCGCATTGGGAGACGTTGAAGCGCATGAAGCCGTTGGCCGTGCCGGCATGGGAAAAGACGTTGCCGGGGGCCAGCACGATCTCCTGCTGCAGCGCCTTCTGTGCCACGTCGGCCGCATCGACACCATCGGGCAAGCAGCACCAGAGGAACATCCCGGCCTGCGGCTCGATCCATGGTTTGATGCCGATGACACCGAGCCGCGCCGCTGTCTCGCTCATGACGCGGGCCAGACGCTGGCGCAGCGCCTCCATGTGCTTGCGATAGCTGCCATCCTTGAGCAGCGAAAATACCAGCTCCGCCGCAAGGCTCGGCCCGCCGAAGGTGGTGGCGATCTTCAGGTCGATGAGCCCTTCGATCCAGGCGCGCGGCGCGGCGATGAAGCCGCAGCGCATCGAGGCGGAGAGGGTCTTGGAAAAGCTGCCAATCTGCACGACACGATCGAGCCCGTCAAAGGCTGCGAGCCGTGGCGCCGGCGTATGCTCGAAATCCGCGAAGATATCATCCTCGATGATCGTCAGCCCCGCCTGCTCGGCAAGCTTGAGCAGCCGATGGGCGACAACAGGAGAGAGTGTGGCGCTTGTCGGGTTGTGGAGAGCGGAATTGGTGATGTAGAGCCGCGGCCGATGCGCCGCCAGCACCTCAGCGAATTTTTCGAGATCAGGCCCCGAGGGCGTATAGGGCACGCTCACCACCTCAGCCCGGTGGGCGCGCAGCAAGGCATGGAAATTGAAATAGCAGGGATCGTCGACCACGACCGTATCGCCGGGTTCGAGCAGGAAGCGACAGAGAAGGTCGATCGCCTGCGTTCCCGATTCCGTCAAGATGATCTGATCGGGTGACGCCTCGACCCCATGTTCGCCGAGACGTCGCGCAAGAAGCTGGCGCAGCGGCCGATGGCCAAGCGGCGTTCCGTAGTCCGTCAGCCCGCTCGCCTCCAGCCTGGCTGCGGACTTGAGTGCGCGGCGAATTGCCGTCTCCGGCATCCAGGTCGGCGGCAACCAGCCACAGCCCGGTTTCAGCACGTTGTCGCCCGTTTCCAGCGCCTGGCGCGACACCCAGAGCGGATCGACGGCCCGGTCGAGCCGCGGCCCAATCTCGGCCAGCGAAAAGGGCGCCAGCGGCGCCGAGACAAAGAAACCCGCGCCCGGTTTCGAGCGAATAACGCCTTCCGCCACCAGCCGCTCATAGGCCTCGACGACGGTCGATTTGGAAACGCGCATGGTCTTGGCGAAGGCGCGGATGGACGGAAGCTTCGCGCCGGGTGTGAGAACGCGCCCCGTGATCCGCTGCCGGATCGTCGCCATAACGCCTTCAAGCAGCGTTTCGCTGCCAATCCTAAGCTCCTGCATCGTCATCCGTACTGCCCAAACATCCATTACAGTTTGGCGAAACTGTACCGCATTGTCTCTGGCAAGACCACCCTCTGCGGCCGATACAGACGAAAAAGGAGAATGCGATGGACAAGACGGCAGACGGTTGGATGAGCGGTTTTATCGGGGTGCTGATCTTCAGCGGATCATTACCTGCGACACGCGTCGCAGTCATGGATTTCGATCCGGTGTTTCTGACGGTGGCGCGTGCGGCGATCGCCGGCCTGCTCGCGCTCGCGCTGCTTCTGATCTTCCGTCAACCGCGCCCGGCGCGGGCCGATCTCGTTTCGCTGGCGATTGTCGCCTTCGGCGTCGTACTCGGTTTCCCGCTTTTGACCGCCCTCGCCCTACAGCACGTTACCTCGGCGCATCTGATCGTCTTCGTCGGCCTGCTGCCGCTGGCAACGGCCATCTTCGGCGTGTTGCGCGCCGGCGAGCGGCCACGCCCGGCCTTCTGGCTCTTCTCCTCCCTCGGCAGCGCCGCAGTGGTGGGCTTCGCGCTGGTACAGGGCTTCGCCGCGTCGCCCATCGGCGACCTCCTGATGCTTGGCGCCATCATCGTCTGCGGCCTTGGCTATGCCGAAGGCGCCAGCCTCTCGCGCAAGCTTGGCGGCTGGCAGGTCATCTGCTGGGCGCTGGTCCTGTCGCTGCCGATCATGCTCGCGCTCACGCTCTTCACGCTGCCTTCCTCCTTCTCGATGGTCACGCATGGCGCCTGGACGGGCCTCGCCTACGTCTCGGTCTTCAGCATGCTCGTCGGCTTCGTCTTCTGGTACCGCGGCCTCGCGCTCGGCGGCGTCGCCGGCGTCGGACAATTGCAATTGCTCCAGCCCTTCTTCGGCCTGGCACTTGCCGCGACGCTCCTCGGAGAGCCCGTAAGCTGGAGCATGCTGGCAGCAACCGGCGCCATCGTGCTCTGCGTCGCCGGCGCCAAGAAGTTCGCGAAATAGGCAGCTTCACACGTCAAGGGCGGTGCCGGCAGAGAAGCGGCCTCGCCCGCTCTAAAGGCGGTCGAGCTTCAGCCGCTCGCCGAGCAGATCGAGAAAGTAGCGGATCTTTGCCGAAGGGCTCCGCCCCTCGAGCCAGAGCGCGTGGATCGGCACCGGAGCGGGCTCAAAGTCTTCAAGGACGACCTCGACCTTGCCCGCGTCGATCAGGTGCTTGATCTGCCAGAGCGGAGAGTAGCCAAGGCCGAGACCTACCTCCACCGCCGAGTAGATCGTGTTCATCGAATTCGTGCGAAACGCGCCGGTGACTTTGACCGCACGAGCCCGACCGTCGATGGTGAACATCCAGGCGCCAGGTCGCTCGTCGCCCGTGCGCGTGACACAACGATGCTCGGCCAATTCCAGCGGATGTGAAGGCCGACCGAAGCGCGCGAAATAGGAGGGCGAACCGAAGACGACCCGGCGAAGCGCACCCAGGCGTTTGCCTGTCAGTCCCGAATCCGCGAGATCCCCGATCCGCACCACCAGGTCGAGCCCGCTTCCGGCGAGGTCGACGAACGCATCGGAAAGGTCGAGGTCCACCTCGACCGCAGGATACTTCGCCATGTATTCGGCGATGATTGGCATCAGGAACCGCGGCGCAAACAGATTGGGCGCCCCGAGGCGCAGCACGCCTGACGGCTCGGACCGGCGCTGCGCCGCCTCCTCGCGCGCCTCGTGGATCTCCTCCACCGCCGGCTTGATGCGCTGATAAAAGCTCTCGCCCGCCTGGCTCGGCATCGAGCGGCGGGTCGTGCGATGCACCAGCTCCACATCAACATCAGCCTCAAGCATGGCGAGCGATCGGCTGACGGTCTGGAGCGGGCGCCCCAGCCGTTTCGCAGCCGCCGTCAGGCTACCCTCTTCGACAATGGCCATAAAGGCTTCCAGGTCTTCGATGCGGCTCATAAGATAATCCCGTTTTCCGGGAGAATAAATCACATTTCACATCGATTGTCTGCATCCTTATGCCTCATTAGCTTGAGGTCATCACTTCTCGGCGGCACGAAAGGCAGACCCAGATGAACCAGCGCTCCAATACGATCCTCGTTGTCGGCGCCACCGGTCGCTTTGCCGGTCTCGTCGTTCCGGAACTTGCGCGGCGCGGCGCCAAGGTTCGCGCCCTGATTCGCGACGAGACGCATGGCGCGCTGGCGAAATCGTTGGGCGCATCCGAAATCGCGATCGGCGATCTGCGTGAGCGCGGAAGCCTCGATCGGGCACTCGAAGGCGCTGCCGGCGTCTTCCATATCGGGCCTGCCTTCGCGCCGGATGAAGCGGCGATGGGCGTGTCGATGGTCGAAGCCGCCGTGCGTGCCGGTGTTAGGAAGTTCGTCTTTTCGTCGGTCATCCAGCCGACCCATATAAGGCTGAAGAACCATGCGGCGAAGATCCCGGTGGAGGACGCGCTTTATTCGTCACCGCTCGATTACACCATCCTGCATCCGGCGAACTTCATGCAGAACCTGCGCTCGGTGTGGGCAACGATGCTGGCAACCGGCACCTTCGCCGAGCCTTTCCCTGCGACGACGCGCATCGCCCGGGTCGACTACCGGGACGTCGCCGAGGTCGCGGCAATTGCGCTGACCGAGGATCGCCTCGCCTATGCAACGCTCGAGCTCTGCGCCGAAGGACGGCACAACCGTGAGGAAATCGCCCGCATGATGAGCGAAGCGCTCGGGCGGCCGATCGTTGCCGGAGACATCGGATTTCACGAATGGGCAAAGCCGATCGCCGCGACATACACCGACCACCAGTTGGAACTACTGGCCAAGGTGCATGCCCACTATACCGAGGTGGGCCTCGGTGGAAACAGCCTGACGCTTCGGGCTGCCCTTCAGCGTGCCCCCCGCAGCCTCGAAGGCTTCATCCGTGAGTTGGCACAAGCCTAGCAACAAGGACTGTCCGGCGCCGTCCCCCTTCTTTTTCGAATTCCTGGAGTCATCCCTATGTCAAAGAAGCTTCCACATCGATACCAGGCGATCGTCATGCCGCTGGTCCTTTCCGTGCTGATGTCCGCCATCGTCTCCTTTGTCTCGACGGCCAGCGGCAGCGGCCTGCAGCCGGATCTCTTCACGCTATGGCTCAAGGCCTGGACCTTCTCCTGGCTGGTCGCGTTCCCGAGTCTGCTCGTGGTTCTTCCGGTGGTGCGCCGGATCGTGGCGGCGACGGTGGAGCAACCGCGCAGCAGCCCTTGAGGCGCGCAGCGCAACCCTCCCCTCGCGCCCTCGGCGACCATTTACGAGGAGTTTGCCTTTTGCCGTTCCCGGCCTCCTGCTGCGGCGGATGATTTTTAGGATATCTAAAATCGATTGACAGGAAATCGGGCCGCACCCTAGCTTGAGGAGAGACGAGAAGGGGACAGACAGTGACGACGGACCATGCCAGCGGCGCATCTACCGGCGAGGCAGAGGCGCCGTCGCTCGGCGATCGCCTGCGCCAACGGCGCAAGACGCTGAAGATGACCCTTCAGGAGGTCGCCGACGAGGCAGGCTTTTCCGTTGGTTTCATTTCGCAGATCGAACGTGGCATCACCGTCCCGTCACTGACCTCGCTGATTGCCGTCTGCCGGACCCTGAAGGTCGAGGCCGGCAGCTTCCTCAACCCGCCGAAGGTGGCGACGCCGTTCACCCGCCGTGAACACCGGCCGATCTATGGGCTCGGCGGAGAACGCGGCAACGCGGTCTCCTACGAACGCCTCTCCGCGTCTTTCCCCGGCAATGTACTGAGAAGCACCATCATCCACGAACCGCCGGGCCACCGCAGTGAGCCGATGTCGCACGAGGGCGAAGAGATCTTCTTCATTCTCCAGGGGGCCTTGACGCTGGAGGTGGACGGCGAGCGCATGGTGCTGGAAGCCGGCGATTCCGCCCACTTCCCTTCGCTGCGCACTCACACGATGTGGAACCACACGAAAGAGCCCACCACCATTCTGCACACCTGCACCATGGATGTGTTCGGCGACGGAGATCCGTCGGGAAACTCTGCCGACAGCCTTGCGGTGACGCGGGCCGACAACCGGCTGACTGCCACCAGCAAGACGTGACCTTTAGTAGCGTCTGGGCCCCCGATAGGTCGAGCCACCAAACGCTAAGGCAACAGCACCATGGCACCCGTCGTCCCGCGTCCCTCGAGCCGGCGATGCGCCTCGGCCGCCTCCGAAAGCGGCAGACGCGCGTGGACGGGGATCTTGACCGCGCCGCTCGCGACGACGTCGAAGAGATCCTTGCTCATCGCAAGCACGTCCTCGCGGCGTGCCAGGTGCTCCGGCAGCAGCGGCCACGTGGCGTAAAGCGATCCTTTTATCGCCAGCGTCGTGATCTCGAACGGCGGGATCGGGCCGGAGGCGGCACCGAAACTGACGAAGTGACCGAAGGTGCGCAGGCTGTCGAGCGAACCTTCGTATGTCGCCTTGCCGATGCCGTCGTAGACGACATCGACGCCCTCGCCTTTGGTGATCTCGCGGACATGGTCGGCGAAACCCGAACTGCTGTAGTCGATCACGTGGTCTGCGCCATTCGCCCGCGCCAGCCTGGCCTTTTCAGGTGAGCCGACGGTGCCGATGACCGTGGCACCGAGGTGCTTCGCCCATTGCGTTAGGATAAGGCCGACGCCGCCGGCGGCGGCATGGACGAGGACGGTGTGGCCAGCTTCGACACGGAAGGTGCGGCGCAGGAGATATTGCGCCGTCAGGCCCTTCAGCATCATCGCCGCACCGGTCTCGAAGTCGATATCGTCAGGCAGATGCACGAGGAAATGGGCCGGCACATTGTGCTCTTGCGCGTAGGCGCCGAGCGCCTCGGCATAGGCGACCCGATCGCCGGGCTTGAAGCCTTCGACATCAGGCCCGATCGAGATCACCTCACCCGCCCCTTCCTTTCCGGGGATGAACGGCAGTTGCGGTGGCGGGTAGGAGCCGCGGCGCAGGTAGACGTCGACAAAGTTGACGCCGATCGCCCGGTTGCGCACCCGGACCTCGCCGGGGCCAGGCTCGCCGAGTTCGACGTTTTCATAGGCGAGCACGTCAGGCCCGCCGTGCTGATGCACGCGGATTGCTTTCATGGATTTGCTCCTCGGGTTGGGAATCGTGGCCGCAGGGCCGTGGCAGTGCCTAGTCGATGGTGGGTGCCGGCATGCTCGTCTTGGGCATGCGGATCGAGCGCTCCTTTGTTCTCACACCTGATAGATAGCCACACGGCAGTTCCCCGTGTAGACTGATATCGATGACAACAGAGTTCAAAGATTATGATATCTGATCAGATCGGCATCGACCTGCTGCGCGCCTTTGTGGCGGTCTGTCGACAAGGCAGCTTGAACCGCGTCGCTACCCAGACCGGCCGCACCCAATCGGCGCTCAGCATGCAGATGCGCCGGCTCGAAGATCTGCTTGGCCGCCAACTCTTCAACCGCACCGGTCGCGGCGTCGTGCCGACGCCCGAGGGCGAACTGTTCCTGGGATATGCGACCCGCATGCTGGCGCTCGGCGACGAAGCCGCCGCGCGGCTGCGACAGGCCGATCTCAGCGGTGGCGTGCGGGTCGGGCTTGCCGAGGAAGTGGCGACGACGGCGCTGCCCGAGGCTCTCGGGCGGCTGCGGCGCGGCTATTCGGAGATCCGGCTCGACGTGGTGGTGGAGCAGTGCGTGGCGCTCGGAAGGACCTGGCCCGAAGGTGAACTCGACATCATGGTCGTGCCGACCTCTGTCGTCACGGCTGACGCCCTCACCACCTGGAACGTCGAACTGCAATGGGTCTGCGCCACGGACTATGCGTTCGACGAGACACGACCGGTCGACCTCGTCGCATTCGCAGCGCCCTGTCTCTGGCGCCGGCGCATGATCGAGACGCTGGCGGACCAGGGCCGGGAACACCGCATCACCTTTACGAGCCAGAGCATCACGGCGCTTCAAGCCGCAATCGAGAACGGGCTCGGCATTGGATTGCTTCCGCCAGAAGCCGTGCGCGCGAGCACGATGCGGGCGCTCCCCGCTTCGTCAGGCGTTCCGAAGCCGCTTGCCGTCCAATACGGGCTTTTCGCCAGGGATCGCCGCACAGCCGTCGTCGATGCGGCGATCGGCGTGCTGCTCGAAGCCCTGCCGGCAGCGTCAAGAACCTAGCGACCTTCGTTGAAACGCTCGGCCGCTTGAGAACACGTGGCTCCGAATGGAACTCACGCGCCCCAGGTCGTCTCCAGCACGCGGAGCCAGTTGCCGTGGCAGATCTTGGCGAGCGCCGCCTCGTCATAGCCGCGTGTCCGCAGAAGGTCGACAAGCAGAGGCAGGTCGGCTGCGCTACGCATCGCAGCAGGGATGGCCGTACCGTCGAAGTCAGAGCCGAGTGCCACATGGTCAATACCGATACGCTCGACGATGTAGTCGATGTGGTCGACAAGGAGCGAGAGCGGCGTGTCCGTGTTCCTGGTCCCGTCGGCGCGCAGGAACAGCACGCCGAAATTGATACCCGCGAGCCCGCCGGTATCCTTGATCGCGTCGAGCTGACGGTCCGTCAGGTTGCGGCTGTGCGGGCAGAGCGCATGAACGTTGGAATGCGACGCCACCAGGGGCGCCTGCGACAGCGCGGCGATATCCCAGAAGCCCTGCTCGTTCATGTGCGAAAGATCGAGCATGATCTTCAGCTCGTTGCTGGCGCGCACCAGATCCTTGCCGGCCTCGCTGAGGCCCGGACCGAGATCGGGCGAAGAGGGAAAACGGAAAGGGACGCCATAGGCAAAGATGTTCGGCCGGCTCCAGACGGGGCCAAGCGTGCGCAGGCCGGCGGCATGGAGCACATAGAGCGCGTCGAGATCGGCGCCGACAGCCTCGATGCCTTCGATATGCAATACCGCAGCAAAGGCGCCCTTGGCCATGGCATCGCGGATATCGCCAGCACTGCGGCAAATCTTCAGCCGTCCCTCGGATTGCCGCTCGATCCGCATCAACAGGCTCGCCATACCGAGAGTAGCTTCGAGAGCGGTTTGCTGATCGGGCGTCGCAAAGTCGCCGCTGCCGTCCTTGGCCAGGCCCGGCGAAGCCACGTAGACGGCACAGAGACCGCCGGCAAGGCCACCCGTCTCCGCCTTGTCGAGATCGATGTGTCCGGTATCGGCGCCGTCGAGAAAGCGGCGTTCCGGCGCACCGCCCGGCGAACGCCAAAGCCGCGACAGCACGTCGTTATGTCCGTCAAAGACCGGGATTTTCGCTTGGGTCGCCAATTCTGGATCGCCTTCTCAACCTGTTGTCCTGTGCGCGACTCATAGATAGTCGCGGACGGACCATAGACATTGGGTGCGGGAACCGCACCATTTTTCCCTGCCGCCCTAACCCAATGCAGCCATGCCGGGCAAATGCAAACCGTGCATAGGCCCTGCCGGAATCGGAATTGGCAGCGCATGCGGCTGTCGTGCTTAGTCAGAAAACGCGCGCGGCAACATCCCGCGAACAGGACGGAGAATGGACATGACGAAGCCGGCATCGCTGGATTGGCAAGCCGCCGAAGCAACAGCGAGACGCCTGACCGCACAATGGGCGGCGGACGAGCCGGGCGGCGCCGTCATCGGTTTCGACGGATCCGGAATCTGCTTTTCGCATGCGGCCGGCGTCGAGAGCCTCGCCACGTTTGCGCCGTTCGCGGTCGACAGCGTCGTGCGTTATGCATCCCTCACCAAACACGTCTTTTCGGCAATGGTGCTCGCGCACAGCGATCTGATAGGCCTCGACGATCCGCTCGGCCAACACCTTCCGGAATTGCGTTCGCCGCTTGCCGAAGTGACGGTTGGACAGGCGCTCGACATGAGCGGCGGCCTGCCGGATACCCGCGAATGCCTGTCGTTGCTTGGCCTTTCCGTCTACACGGAAACCAAGGCCGGAGCGCTGCTCGGTTACATTTCGCGCCTTGAGCGGCTGAACTTCGCGGCAGGCACCGAGGTCTCCTATTCGAACACCGGCTACCGCCTCGTCGAAGCGGCGTTGGGGCGCAAGGGATTCGGTTTCGACGATTTCGTCCAGCGCGAGATCTCAACGCCGCTCGGCATCGCGCTGAAGGCGCCGGACGTCTGGAACGACCCGGTGGAGGACCTCGTTCCCGGCTATTGGCATTCGGGCAAAAGCTGGCAGCTTTCCGCCGCCGGTCTGCACATTTCCGCGTCGGGCAGCCTGACCGGCAGCGCCCGGGCGCTCGCCACCTGGCTACAGGCCCTGCTCGGCGACGAAGGTCGCTTCGCCGGTCTTCTGCAGAAATTGCAGGCGACCCGGTTTCTTGCCGACGGGCGACCGACGGGTTACGGCCTGGGCCTGCGCAAGTCCTGGCTCGGCCCGCGTGAATTCGTCGGCCACGGCGGCTCACACCCCGGCTACAAGACCTATTTCCTGCTCGATCCCGAAACGCGCGCCGGCTTCGTCATCGTTTCCAATCGCGAAGATACCAACGGTTACAAGATCGCGCTCGAAAGCATGGCAGCGCTCACCGGGCTCGCACTACCGGCTCCCGTGACCGATCTCGGCGACGGTCTCTATGTGACGGAAACCGGCCCCTGGTGGATCGAGATCAAGGGCAGCACCTGCACCTATCTCGATGCCGACGAGACGCTCTATGACGACGGCGAAGGCTGGGTCTCATCGCGCTCCGCCTCGTCGCCCCTAAGGCTTCACCGTGATGGTGCCACTCTAGTCAGCGAGGTCGGTCATGCTGCTAGACGTTTCCTCCCGGCAAAGACCGAAGAGCCCGTTCCCGCCTCGCTCTGCGGCGTCTGGCGCTCGAACGAAGACGCGGAATTCACGGTCGATAAAGGTACGGTGTTGATGGGCATCGGTCCGACGCGTCAGGCCCTTGCACTGACCGCACTCGGAAACGACCGCTTCCTGTTCACATTGAACGACGGTCCATGGGTGAAGCGCATCTGCCTGCATCTGCTTGGGCCTGACCGTCTCGAACTGGTGACAAGCCGCGCCCGGATGATCGAGTACCATCGGCGCGGCTGATTTTTCTTGATGGCGCTACCGCACCGCCTAAAAGGAGGCTTTCTCGCCGCAGATGACGGCGGGAGCCGAGCTTTACGGGAGCGCGTCAGTGGAAATCAAATGGCTTGAGGACTTTCTGGCGCTCGCCAACACGCTGAATTTTTCCAAGGCGGCGGACGAGCGCCACGTGACGCAGTCGGCCTTCAGCCGCCGCATAAGACAATTGGAAGCGTGGCTGGGGGCAACGCTGGTCGATCGGGCGACCTATCCTTCGCGTTTGACCGAGGCGGGTGCGAAATTCGTTCCCGTGGCACAGGCGACGCTGAAGCAACTCTACCAGACCCGCCGCGACCTGCGGTTAGAGGAAGGGTCCGACGCCCGAACGATTACGCTGACGGCGTTGCACACGCTCTCCTTCACCTTCTTTCCGCAGTGGATGACCCGCATCAATGCCAGGGTCGGACCGCTGTTTTCGCGGCTTCGTCCGGATTCCGGCAGCATGGAGGAAAACCTCAACTCGCTCGTCGACGGCGAATGCGACTTCCTGCTCACCTACGCCCACACCCAGGTTCCGCACCTGCTCGACCCACAGGCCTTCGAGCATCGTGTGCTGGGACACGAGCGCATCCTTCCCGTCTCGGCCGCAAACAAAACAGGTGCGCCAAAGCACCTGCTCGAAGGCGGGGCGAAACCCTTCCCGCATCTGAGCTACGAGAAGTCGTCCTTCTTCGGCCAACTCCTCGACGAGCTGATCAGTCCCAATTTGCCGCCGGCGCAAAGGGTGCACGAAGGCAGCATGTCCGTGGGATTGAAAGCCATGGCCGAAGCCGGCTGGGGCATCGCCTGGGTTCCCGAGAGCCTGATGACGGACGAATTGGCAAGCGGCTCCCTGGTCCGGGCAGCCGAGCCTCGCTGGGACGTCAGCGTCGAAATCCGCCTCTATCGCGCCAGGGAGAACCGCCGCCCGATCGTCGGGCGTGTCTGGCAGAGCCTTGAGGCCACCGCCTAGGCGATAGCCCAGAACCGCGCCACCTAGATCGCCGTCCGCCGTGCGTGTTCCACATAGAGTTCACGCAAGCGCTTGACGATCGGGCCCGGTGCGCCGGAGCCAACAGGCTTGCCGTCGATCCGGGTGATCGGTGCGACGAAATTCGAGGCGCTGGTCAGGCAGGCTTCGCGGGCGCTCAGCGCCTCGTCGAGCGTGAAGGGCCGTTCTTCTAGCGTCAGCCCCTGCTCGCGCGCCAGCGCCAGTGCGGCAAGCCGCGTGCAACCGGGCAAGGTCGCCTGGCTGTTGCCGCGGGTGACGATGCGATTGTCCTCGGTGATGATATAGGCGGTGGAGGAAGCGCCTTCGGTGACAAAGCCGTCTTCGATCATCCAGGCCTCGTCGCAGCCTTCGGCCTTGGCGATGCGCTTGGCGATCACCTGCGGCAGCAGGCACACGCTCTTGATGTCGCGGCGTGCCCAGCGCTGGTCGGGCACAGTCTTGATCGAAAGGCCTTTCTCCGTCGCAGCGACGCCCACCAGCGTCTTCTCCTGGGTGAAGAGCAGAAGCGTCGGCTTGATATCCTCCGAGAACAGGAAGTTCCGGTCTTCGGCGCCGCGGGTGAGCTGGAGATAGACGATGCCTTCGACAAGGTCGTTGTCTCGCACCAGCCGCTTTTCAATCGCGACGATCTCCTCGGTCGACACCGGCAGCAGCACGTCGATTTCACGCGCCGAACGTTCCAACCGGACCATATGCGGCGCGCTGTCGATCAGCTTGCCGTCAAGAACAGCGGTCACCTCATAGATGCCATCGCCGAAGAGGAAGCCGCGATCGAAGATCGAGAGGCGCGCCTCGTTCTCCGGCAGAAACTCGCCGTTGAGATAGACTGTGCGAATGGGCGGCTGGGACATGTGGGCTCCATAAATATTAGGTTTGGTGTGCAGCCCTGGATCGCCACACCACTCGCGATCCATGGCGCAATGATCACTGCTCTCTCAAGTCGCGAAGCCTCTCGAGCGAGATCGCTTCGACCGTGCTTGGCTTGCCGTTCGCGGCGTTGAAGCCGTGCGTCGTTCGCGCCATGGTCAGCGAATTGAGGATTGCCTCCTCGGTTGCCCCGATGGCCGCCTCGAAGAGCGGCGACATCAGGTCGTTCGGAAGGTCCGGGTAATCCGCAATCGCTGCCCGCCGTGCCTTCGTTCGACGAACGGATGGCGCCGTCGAGAAGGCAAGCGCATAGTCGCCGGAGCCGTTGCTGAGTGCTGCCCCAGTGCGGGCAAGGCCGCCAAAGCCGCGCTCGGCGAGACGCTTGAGATTGCGCGCGGAGAGCGGCGCGTCGGTGGCGATTACGATGACGATGGATCCATCCCGGTCGTGTGCCGCCGGCGCATCATAGGCACGACCGCAGACGGTGAGCCGCCCGCCATAGTTGGATTGAACGAGCACCCCGAGCGTGAAGATTTCCCCGGCCGCCTTGACGCGGCGCGAACTGGTCCCGATGCCACCCTTGAGGCCAAAGGCCACCGTGCCGGCACCGGCGCCGACAGCCCCCTCCTCCACGGCACCAGTCTTCGCGGCGGCGAGGGCTGCACCGATCTCGTCGATGGTCGGGCGGCCGGCGCGAATGTCGTTGAGACGGGAATCGTTGGTCTCGCCGACGACAGCGTTCAGCGACACGACCTTCTCGTTGCCGGGTTGCGCCAGGGTCCAGCGGTTGATTGCCTCGATGGCCCGGCCGGTCGCGAGCGTATTGGTGAGAACGACGGGCGTTTCCAGCTCACCTAGCTCCTCGACCTGGGTGGATCCTGCGAACTTGCCAAAGCCGTTGAGCACCGCAAGCGCTGCGGGCACCTTGTCCTGAAACAGGTTGCCGCCATGCGGCAGGATGGCGGTCGCGCCGGTGCGGATGCGATCCCCCTCGACGACGGTGGCATGACCGACCGCGACGCCCTCGACATCGGTAATGGCATTCAACGGGCCGGGTTCATAGACGCCCGGCCGGAAGCCGAGGTCCCGAAGTCGCAAGCATTTGATATCTACCATTTTTTCCGTCATTTCCTTGCCCGTCGACCCGATCGCGAAACAGACGTTTCGTCGCGGGGCACCCTACCTTTATCGTTGGCAAAACGGCATCTCAAAAATGGAATAGTTTCATGAGTAGCCTGCAACGCCGGCGGATACATCGACGGGATCATGGCGCAAGGGCCGATCGCGCCGTCAAGTTCTGAGACAATGCAGCCCGGCAGGTCAGGACGCCAGATGATCCGGAGGCGACGTCAGGCTCCGGGAATGACTTGGCGGCGCACCCATGATCTTGCGGAAGGCGCGGCTGAACGAGGCCTCGGAATCATAGCCGAGCCGGTTGGCGACATGAGCCACGCGCTTTCCTTCGCGCAGCCACTGATGCGCCTGGTGCATGCGCATGCGCGCCACATAACGGGCGGGCGTCTCGCCGACCGTATCGGCAAAGCGCTGGGCAAAACCCGAGCGCGATGCGCCCATGAGCTTTGCCAGTTCCGGCACCGACCAGTCCTTGGTCGGATCGAGATGGATGGCGGCAAGAACGCGACCGACCTCCGGATGGCGGACCGCGGCCAGCCAGCCGGTCGCGGTGCCGCAGCCATGTTCTACCCAAGCACGGATGATCGTTGCGGTCAGCACGTCGGCAAGCCGCGCCAGGATGCCGCCGGAACCTACGCGCTGCATCGCCGCCTCGCGCGTCATGGTGTCGAGCAGCGATGGGATCGACGGTTCGCTCGACGCGAGATCGCTCGTGCGCATGACGGACGGCATCAGCTGGAGGAGAGGATGCAGTCGGTCGACGTTGAACTGCATGACCGCGAAGAACAGAAGGTTCTGGCTGTCCGAATTGGGACATTGCACATCGACGATGCCGTCGCAAAGCTGCCGTTTCGGCAGATCGCGGATCGAGATCGCCGGCAGCCCCGGCTTGCTGGCAAGCACATGCGCGTCGCCCCGCGGCAGCAACACGGCATCGCCCGGCGTCAGCTCCATCCAGGCGCCGTCGGGCGTTTGCAGATGGGCGGAACCGGATGCGAGAAAATGAAAACGCGCAGGTTCCTGCGCGGGATAGGAGGTTGCCCATGGCGCACAGGGCTGGCAACGCCCATATTCCACTCCGTCGAGCCTCAGGCCGCGCAGAATCTCGGTTAGCGCATCGCTCATCTCTCATCCCATCTTTGGATAATCGGCACAGTGTTTTGGATTTTCTAGCATAGAAACTCCAACACGCCATGCATATTTTCATCGCCACATGCAATGGAGATGAAAGTCATGGATGGTAATGTCGCCAAGCCCACGGGACATGCGGATGAGCGAGAAAAGCCCTTGTGGGCGGCCGTCGTGTCCCTGTCGCTTGGGGTTTTTGGCTTGGTCACGGCGGAATTTCTGCCGGCAAGTCTTCTGACGCCGATGTCCGCCGATCTCGGCGTCACCGTCGGCGCGGCCGGTCAGTCAGTCACCACCACGGCCGTCGTCGCGGCCATCGCCGGTCCGGCGATCGTCGTCTACACCGGGCGCTTCGACCGGCGGAACGTCCTTCTGACCCTGACCGCCCTTCTGGTGATTTCGAGCCTGATCGCTGGTTTTGCCTCAAGTCTTCCGATGCTGCTTGTCGCGCGCTTGCTGCTCGGCATCGGGCTCGGCGGCTTCTGGGCGCTGTCGCTGGCGCTCGCCATGCGGCTCGTTCCCGCCCGGCTGATGCCGCGGGCGATGGCGATCATCATGTCGGGTGTGTCGATCGCGACGGTCTGCGCGGCCCCGGTCGGCGCCTGGATCGGCGCGACGCTCGGCTGGCGTTATGCCTTCCTGCTCGCTGCCGCCGTCGGCATCGTTACGTTCATCGTGCAGGCGCTGACGGTTCCCCGCCTTCCGCCTGTCGGGACGACCGGCCTCAACACGATCCTCAACGTACTGAAGCGTCCGGCGATCCGGCTCGGCCTTGCGACGATCCTCTTGGTCGTCACGGGTCACTTTGCCGGCTTCACCTATGTTCGCCCGTTCCTTGAGCAGGTGCCGCAGTTCGGTGTCGAGGCGATCACGGCGATCCTGCTCGCCTTCGGTATCGGCGGATTCTTCGGCAATATTGCCGGCGGGTTCCTGGCCGAGCGCAGCACGCGGCTGTCGATGATGTCGGCCGCAGCCGGCGTCGCTGTCACCACTCTGACGCTGGCGCTTGCCGGCGTACTGCCCGCCGTCGCCATTGTTGCCACGGCCGCCTGGGGCTTCGCGTTCGGCGCGCTGCCGGTCAGTGTGCAATCGTTCCTGAGCCGCGCCGCCGGCGACGAGGCCGAAGGTGCGGGAGCAGCAACGCTCACGACGTTCCAGATCGCCATTTCCACAGGCGCGATCCTCGGCGGCCTTCTCGTCGAACTTCAGGGACCCGCAGGCGTCTTCCTTTTCGCCGCGGTCGCAGCAATGCTCGGCACGTCGCTGGTCTCCGTCTATCGCGAACGGACGCTGCAGGCTGCGGAGTAGCCGACCAAGATCAGGGCGGGAGTGGCAACTCGCACCTGCGCCTGCCGGGCCTTAAGGGGTTCGGCAGGCAAGAAAACATCCGGATCCGCTCTGGAGTATCAGTTCCCGGGAAGACGACGCTCCCTCCAGCTTGTCTTCGGCACCGCGTCGCCAATGGCGATGCTGAAGGAGGTCACTTCCGTCGCCTCTTCATTGACGACGCATTTGAAATCGACGTCGTACCAATTCGCTTTGCTCTGATAGGCTCCGCCGCTCGCGTCCATCCGGTTCTTCGAGATGAAGCCGCCTTTCGGTCCGAAGGGCACCAGCCCTTCCGGCGGGGTATCCGGTCGTTGGCTGCGGATCTGCTCCAGCGCCTCGAGATTGCACAGTTGCAGGATGCGCCTCTTGACCGGCAGGTTGATCAGCGCCTGTTTCACCCGCGGGTCAGCAATCGACTTTGCCGAGTACAGTTCTTTTGCTTCGGTCATCTTGCTCGGAACCGGCTTGAGTTCGACCTTTGCCGCAGCATCGGCCGGCTTTGCCTTTGCGGTCTCCTGTTCCGACTTGACCTCCTGCGGCTTGGCCTGAGGCGTTTCTTTTGGCTCAGGCTTCGCCTCGGCCACCGTCGAGGCGGCTTTTTCATCCGCCTTCTGTGTGGCGTTCTCGGATGACTTTGCGGGCACAGCCAGAGCCGACAGGGGTTTCGGCTCTTTCACCGGTTCCTTCTTCTCCGCCGGGGGCACCTTTGGCGGCTCGTCCGCTGGCTTTGCCTTGTCGTCCACAGCCTTTGCCGGCTCGGACGTTTCGGTCTTTTTTACCGTGTCCCGTGCAGCCGGCGGCAGCTCGGCCTCCTTGTTGTCCTGCTTGGTTTTGGCCATGGCGGAGGCGAAGGACTGCGGCAACTGCTGCGCCGGCCTGGGTTCCGGCTTCGACTTCGGCTCTGGCTTCGGTTGGGGCTTGGGCTTGGCTTGCGGCTTCGGTTGCTCGGCCTTCTTCTCTTCGCCCTTTTTCGTCCCTGCCTTCTTCTGTTCGGCCTTTTTCTCCTCCTTCGCCTCAGGGGGAGGAACGAGCTCAACGTTGACGGTCTGCTCTTTCGGAGGTTTCGGCAGTTCGAGCGGCAGATCGAACAACAGCAGAAAAACGACGATGAGATGCAGGGCGACCGATGTCGGCGCGCCCCATCCTACCCGTTTCCACCATTTTTCCGCAAAGAGCCGCATCGCCAACGAGATAAACCAATCGATCGGCGGAACCTAGGAACTTCCGCTGATCTCAACAAGAGGTACAGCCCTGGAGTGCACCGGGAGGCCCGGTCGCGCAGCTTCAGGCGAGCGGACCGCGCCGCCACGCGCGCAAGCCAACCACCCGCTTGTCAAAAACGTTCCCGGCGAAAACGAGGCGGCGAAATTTGTTTCGGGCCGCGCGTCAATTTCGCACAAAAATACCTATTATATAATTTCTATAGATTTAATTATTTCAGCATGCATCGGGCGCTTCTGCCGTGGATGCGCAGTGACATTCCTTTATGGCTTGGGGGCCTTCATGCAGCGACATTTCACTCACCGAAAACTTTTCACAAAAGCCTTTGCCGCGACGGCAGCGCTGGCGGCCGGCCTCATCGCCACGTCAGCGCTTGCCGGCGAAACGCTCGACCAGATCAAGGCGCGCGGCGTGATCAAGGTCGGCGTCGGTACCACGCCGGGTTTCTTCTCGCCCGATAGCAGCGGCCGCTGGCAGGGCTTCTTCGTCGATTTCGGCCGCGCCATCGCGATCACCGTCTTCAACGACGCCGAAAAGGTCGAGTTCACCAACTCCTCGCCGCAGCAGCGCCTGCCGGCGCTGCAGTCCGGAGAGTTCGACATCCTGCTTTCGGGCGTGACCCAGACCGTCAGCCGCGCCTTCAAGCTTGGCTTCCATTTCGGTCCCGTCGTTTTCTACGATGGCCAGGGCCTGCTGGTTCGCAAGGATCTTGGCGTCAGCAAGGGCGAGGAACTCGACGGCGCGACCATCGGCGTCCAGAGCGGCACGACCGGCGAGCTCAACATCGCCGACTTCTTCCGCAAGACGGGCAAGGCCTTCACGCCGGTCACGATCGAAGAAACCGGCGAGTTCCTGAAGGCGCTCGACAGCGGCCGTGTCGATGCGCTCACCCAGGACGCGACCGACCTTGCCGCTAAGCGCACGCAGCTTTCGAAGCCCGACGATTACGTGCTTCTGCCGGAGCGTCTGTCGAAGGAACCGCTGGCGCCGGCAATTCGCGCCGGTGACGACCAGTGGCTCGAAATCGTCAACTGGACCGTCTATGCGACGATCCAGGCCGAGGAATTCGGCATCACCAAGGACAACGTCGACACGTTCCTGAAGAGCGAAGACCCCGCGATCAAGCGCTTCCTCGGCGTCGATCCCTCGCTTGGGGAAGCGATCGGCCTTGATCCGAAGTTCGCCTACAACATCATCAAGACCGTCGGCAATTACGGCGAAATCTTCGAGCGCAACGTCGGCAAGGGCACGGCCCTTAACTTCGAACGCGGCTACAACCAGCCTTGGACCGCGGGCGGCCTCCTCTACTCGCCGCCGTTCCGCTGAGCCGCTTCATGGTTTTTCCCATGACACGCCATAGCCGACCGGGCCCTTCGGGGCCCGGACCTGTCTCGCGGCTGCGCACCTGGATCGGGCCGCTGCCACTGCTGCAAGGCCTGCTTTTCGTCGTCGTGCTCCTGCTCTTCGCATTCCTGGGCCAGAACACCGCCGACAGCATGCACCGCATGGGGCTGACGCCGGGCTTCGCCTTTCTCTCTCACCAGGCGAACTTCGAGATCGGCGAGAGTCTGCTCTCCTATTCCGCCGGCGACAGCTATGCCCGCGCGCTTGGCGCCGGCATTGCCAACACGATCAAGGTCGCGGTCGTCGGCTGCCTGCTTGCAACCGTGCTCGGCGTTGCGCTCGGCATCGCGCGACTCTCGGGCAACCTGCTGCTGGCCAGCTTCGTTCACTCCTATGTCGAGCTTTTGCGCAACACGCCGTTGTTGCTACAACTCTTCCTGTGGAGCGCCATCATCCACGCGCTGCCGCCGCCGCGCGGCGCCTATTCTTTCCTCGGCAGCATCTATCTCAGCAATCGTGGCGTCTATCTTCCCTCGCTCTCGGTCGAAGGCTTGCCAGCGGTGGTCTGGCTTTCGGTGGTGGTGCTGGCTGTCCTCGCCGCGCTCGTCCTGTGCCGTCGCCTGTTTGCAGGCTCAGCCTTCTATCTGCCGAAGTCGGCCGGTGCTGCGCTCGGGGCGCTTGCCCTCTGCTACCTCACCCTCACCTCCCTAGGTTTCGCGGCCTCTGTCGAAATCCCCGCCAAGGGCGGCTTCAACATTCGCGGCGGCCTGTCGCTGACACCCGAGTTCGCAGCCCTGCTGATCGGCCTCGTCGTCAATGCCTCGGCCTCGATCTCCGAGATCGTGCGCAGCGGCATCCAGTCGGTAAAATCGGGTCAATGGGAGGCGGCCCGAGCGCTCGGGCTGAAACCCGCTCAGATCCTGCGCCTCGTCGTGCTGCCGCAGGCGCTTCGGGTGATTACGCCGCTAATGATTTCCAGCTTCCTGGATCTGACCAAGAATTCAAGCCTCGCGGTCGCGATCGGCTACCCGGACCTCGTCAGCGTCGCCAACACGACGGCGAATACGACAGGACAGGCGCTGGAGGCGATCATTATCATCGCCGCCGTCTACCTGACCATCAGCCTTGCGGTTTCGGCCGTCATGAACCTCTACAACCGCCGCGTGGTTCTGCGCGAGGAAGGAAAGCGATGAGCCAGATCGAACTTGCGCCGCCCGTCGCGCCCGACTGGCACCGTTGGCGCGACGGCCTCTTCAGCGGCTGGGCCAATGGCCTCGTCACGCTTGCCACGCTCGCGGCGATGCTCTGGCTCGCACTTCCCTTTTTCCGCTGGGCCGTCGTCGATGCCGTGTGGTCCGGCACGTCGGCCGATTGCGCAACAGAGACGGCCGGCGCCTGCTGGGCCTTCGTCGGTGCCAAGTTTCGATTCATGCTCTTCGCCTTCTTTCCGCCCCCGCTGCAATGGCGACCGGCGTTGGTGCTCACTCTCATCACGGCGCTGCTCACGGTCTCTGCCCTTCCCCGCTTCTGGAGCTTCCGCCTGGTACCGGTCTGGCTGCTGGCCCTTGTCGTGATCTGGCTGCTGATGGCGGGCACAGCCGGCATGGAACCGGTGTCGACCAATCATTGGGGCGGATTGCCGATCACGCTCACCGTCTCGATCGCCGGCCTCGCCTTCGCCTTCCCGATCGCGCTGCTGCTGGCGCTTGCCCGCCAATCGGACATGGGCATCGTGCGGTGCCTGGCAATTGCCTTCATCGAGGTGCTACGCGGCGTGCCGATGATCGCCGTTCTCTATGTGGCCATGCTGATCGTGCCGATGGCGCTGCCAAGCGGTGCTGCCATCGACAAGCTGCTGCGCGCCCAGATCGGCGTTACCCTGTTCTTCTCGGCTTATGTCGCCGAAGTCATCCGCGCCGGCCTGCAGGTGATCCCCTCCGGGCAGAAGGAGGCGGCCTTATCCCTTGGCCTCAGCCGGATCCAGATGCTGCGGCTGGTCGTGCTGCCGCAGGCGCTCACTGCCGTCATCCCGGCAATCGTCAACCTCTCGATCGGCATCGTGCTCAACACCTCGCTGCTCGCCGTCATCGGCATCTACGATCTGCTGAACGCGGCCAAGACTTCGGCGACCGACCCGACCTGGCTCGGCTTCTACAGCGAGGCCTATATCTTTGCGGCGCTGGTCTATTTCGCAATCTGCTTCACCGGTTCGCGCTACAGCCTCTGGCTCGAGCGGAAGCTCAACGGTTCCAATCGCCGCTGAGCGCACGTCGCGCGGGGTTGCGCGCCGCGCGCCGCCGGGCCAAGAGTGCGGCGACAAGGAATCTGTGACCGGGCAAGCGCATGGGACAAAAGAACATCGCCATTGTGGGCGGCGGGCCAAGCGGGCTGATGGCGGCGGAGGTGTTGGCGGAGCGCGGCCACGCGATCACCGTCTACGACAGCATGCCGACCGTCGCGCGCAAGTTCCTGCTCGCCGGCAAGTCGGGCCTGAACATTACCCATGCCGAACCCTACGCCGTCTTTGCCGAACGTTTCGGTGACGCGTCGCCGCGGCTGCGCGCGGCGCTTGATGCCTTCACGCCCGATGATATCAGGCGATGGGCGGCGGTGCTGGGAACCGCGACCTTCGTCGGCTCGTCGGGACGTGTCTTTCCCGAGGTCATGAAGGCGTCGCCGTTGCTGCGCGCCTGGTTGAAATCGCTGGAAGGTCGTGGGGTCCGGACCCTGACCCGACATCGTTGGACAGGCTTTGAGGGCAACGAACTCGCCTTCGACACACCTGATGGCAAAAAGCTTGTGAGTGCCGATGCGACATTGCTCGCACTCGGCGGCGCGAGCTATCCCCGCCTCGGATCTGATGCCGCCTGGGTTCCCTGGTTGGACGTGCGGGACGTGGCCGTCGCCAGTTTCCAACCCGCCAATAGCGGCTTCGACGTCGACTGGAGCGAAACCTTCCGCGACCGCTTCTCGGGTGCCGCCCTCAAGGGTATCACCGCCACATCCGCGGCCGGGACGGTTCCTGGTGAATTCGTCGTTTCGAGGAACGGCATCGAAGGCAGCCTTGTCTACGCCCATGCGGCCGCCCTCAGAGATCGGCTGGCGCGCGGCGAAGAGGCCGACCTGGTGGTCGATCTCACGCCGGGAAGAAGCGTTGCGAGACTGGAAAAGGACCTTGGCCGCCTCGACAGCAAGACCAGCTTCTCAAACCGCCTGCGCAAGGGAGCCGGGCTCGAAGGCGTGAAGGCCTCCCTGTTGCGCGAACTGGCGCCCGGAGCCGCCCGGATGGGTCCACCTGATCTCGCTGCCTTGATCAGGGCGCTGCCGATACCGCTGTTGCGCCCGCGGCCGATCGCCGAAGCTATCTCTTCGGCAGGCGGAGTTCAGTGGGATTCGATCGACGAAAGCTACATGCTGAAGGCACTGCCCGGCACCTTCGTTGCGGGAGAGATGATCGACTGGGAAGCGCCGACCGGGGGCTATTTGCTGACCGCCTGCTTCGCCACCGGCCGTGCCGCCGCCCGCGGCATCGACCGCTGGCTCAGCCGATAGATCGATAGATTTTCGCCGCACCCGGCAAAGGCGCGGCGAAAGGACTTGAAGGTGCCTCCAAAAGAGGCGGCTTACTGGTCGTTCAACACCAGACCCTTGGTCAGTTCCAGCGCCTGGCGCTCGAAGAGACCGCGGTAGATGCCGCCGTCGAGACGGATCAGCGCGTCATGCGTGCCCTCTTCGGCGATCCGACCATGATCGAACACCAGCAGCCGGTCGAGCGCCCGCACCGTCGACAGGCGGTGCGCGATCACCAAAGTCGTGCGCCCGAGCATCAGCCGCTCCATCGCCTGCTGGATCAAGACCTCCGATTCCGAATCAAGGCTCGAGGTCGCCTCGTCCAGGATCAGGATCGGTGCATCCGCCAGGAACGCACGGGCGATGGCGATGCGCTGCCGCTCGCCCCCCGAGAGCTTTACCCCGCGTTCGCCCACCAACGTGCCGTAGCCCTTCGGCAGGGACGTGATGAAGTCGTGGGCGCTCGCGAGCTTCGCCGCCTTCTCGATCTCGCTCTGCGTGGCGTCCGGTCGCGCATAGGCGATATTCTCCGCCAGAGAGCGATGGAACAGGATTGGCTCCTGCTGGACGATCGCGATCTGCTGACGCAGCGACGTCTGCGCCACCGAAGCGATGTCCTGACCGTCGATCCGGATCTGCCCGGATTTCAGGTCGTGCAGACGCTGGATCAGCTTGACGAAGGTCGTCTTGCCCGAGCCCGAATGCCCGACGAGACCGACACGTTCGCCCTCCCGGATCGTCACCGAGAACCGGTCGTAGAGCGGCTTGCGGTGCGCACCGTAGTGGAACGTCACATCCTTGAACTCGATGCGGCCATCGGTGATCCGGATCGGCTTGGCGTCCGCCTTGTCCTCGATACCGAGCGGCTGGCCATGGATGTCGACGAGCTCCTCCATGTCGTTGATCGAGCGCTGCAAGTTGCGGATGTGCTGCCCGACTTCACGCAGGTAGCCCTGCAGGATGAAGAACGAGGTGAGCACGAAGGTGATGTCACCGGCCGTTGCCTGCCCGCGCGACCACAACAGGAGCGCAAAGCCGATCACCGCCGCGCGCAAGACGAGCAGCATGGCTCCCTGTGTCGTGCCGTTGGTCGTGCCGCGTATCCAGGTTCTGCGCGTGCGGTCCCGCCACTTGGCAAGAACCTTGGCGAGGCGGGCATCCTCCCGGCCTTCGGCACCGAAACCCTTGACGACGATGTTGCAGCTGACTGCATCCGCGAGCGCACCGCCGAGCTTCGTGTCCCATCGGTTGGCAAGGCTTGCCATCGGCGCGACATAGCCGAGCGACAGGAGGATCGTCACGACGATGAAGACGATCGAACCGATACCGATGATGACACCCATCATCGGCCAGTAGAACGACATCAGCACCGTCGAGCCGACGAGCATTACGACGGACGGGAACAGGGCCACAAGCAAGGTGTCGTTCAACAGATCGAGCGCCCACATGCCGCGCGTCACCTTGCGCACCGTCGAACCGGCAAAGCTGTTGGCGTGCCAGTCGGTCGAGAAGCGCTGGATGCGGTAGAAGGCGGCAGACGCGATGTCGGCCATCATCTTGAGCGTCAGATCGGTGACGCCCAGGAAGGTGAAGTGCCTGAGTATGATCGCGCCGAGCGAGAGCGCCATCAGCATCCAGAAGGCAGCAAGTGCCGCATTCCAGGCAAGCTGATCGGCTGCCGCACCGGAGACGACGGCGTCGACAAGCCGGCCGGAATAGAGCGGCGTCAGGACGTCGGCGAGCGTTGACAGCAGAACCATGCCAAGGATGACACTGATCCGCAGCGGCTGCCGCTTCCAATGGACCCAAGTGAAACCAAGAACGCTGCGGAACGCACCGCCGCGCAGATCGAAACGAGTAAAAGCCATAACGATTGCCCGATGCCCATGCATCGGCCTCAAAACTGATTCAAAACGGAGTATGCCGAAAAAAGGAACCCAGCTTCCGATGCGGCATCATTGGTTTGGCAGCGTCCTCCGGGGAGGAAGGGCCAAGGTCAGCGAGACGAACTCCGACCTGGAAAAGACGGAAAGGCGAAAGTGCCCTTCTGCGTCCAGCTCAGAACTGTACGCCGCCCCGTAGGGAGAAAGAAAAAGCTGGCATCTTTTAAAACCTCCCTGATTGGTTGCCGGATGACGACCTATAGGCGAATCGGGCGCAACCGCCAAGTGCAGAAATCTTGCCATGGCGCCAATCGTCGCGGCTGCGGCCGGTTTGCAACAGTCGCTGGACGCAGATCGCGAACGTCGAGAACGCCGCGCATTACCGCGCGGCGTTCCAATCCTCGAGCAAGGTCAGCCCTTGCAATGCTCTGCTGCTCGGCGTGAGCCTTAGAAGCTCACCTTGAGCTTGGCGTTGACGCCGTGGTCGGAGACGCCCGACGCAATCTGCCCGGTGTAGTTGATGCCAAAGGTCGCGTCCGGCGCGATGTTGAAGTCGATGCCCGCTTCGACCAGCGCCGACATCGGCGACGACGATCACGCCGAAGTCGCCGCCGTCTCGGCCGCCATGCGCCAGGCCGAGCGCGTCATTCTCGCAGTCGACAGCAGCAATTTGGCCGGCGGGCGCTCGTCCGGCTTGCGTCGCTTGCCGACATCGATGCGCTGGTCACCGACAGGCTGCCGGACGAGCACCTCGTTGCGCTCCTGCACGAACATGGCGTCAGCATCCATTGCTAGTGGAAGTACCGGAAACGAAGGTGCCACCGCGTTTTTGGACCAAAGGCTTGAAAACCGTAGCCGGGCACCACACATAGGCATCATCGAATTGCCCGTGGAGCCCGCCGGAATTCATCCGAAGGCTCCGGGCGAAGTTCGCGCGGAAACCCTGACCACGGATGTACTGGCAGTGTGACGCAGCGAACGGGAAAAGGTCGGCCTTGCCGGCCTTTTTTGTTTTCACCACCGCTTCAATCCGATCGGAGGCTGGCCGGCGCTGCTACCAGCGGACGGCCAAACGCGCGCCAATGGCTCCAAGCAGCGTCAGGCCAAAGACCGCGATCGTGTACCAGGTCGCGACGAAGAGCGGCGAGTCGTCGGGGCAGTGGGCGGCATAGAAGGTCGCAGCGATGCCACCTGCGGCAAGCCCCGCCAGCGCACCGGAAAGCGCCGGCCGCGATGGCGCGCCGTGGCGCAGCGCCAGCAGGAAGAGCGCAAGCGGCGCCAAGCCGATCAGAGGAATGAAGGTCAGGCAAAGCACGCTGTTGGTGCCGATCAGTTTTGCAGCCCAGGTATCAGACGGCAGGGCGATCAGCTCCAGCGCGACACCAACGAGCACCAGCAACGGCGCGACGCAGAGATAGGGCAGCAGCTTGCGCAACTCGGCTTCGGGCCAGGCCGCAACGCGCATGGCTGCGAAGGCTGCCGCCGCGAGGGCACCGGTGACCACGAACTTGAACAGGAAGCGCAGCGTCTCAACAGCGGCGGCGATATCCGGCCTCGGCCCAAGCATCATGAAGAAGACGAGCCCGGCGAGCATGAGCGCCCCGCTTGCGGCGCCCAGCCACACAGTATTCATAGACAATCCGGGCCGCCGGATATCCGCTGCAAGAGCTTTGATGAGATCGTTCGTGTCCATGTCAGTTTCGTCCAAATCGGCGGGCGATTGCAGCCAGGCCGCGGTGAAGCGCCACGCGAACCGCCGTTTCGTTCATATCCAGTCTCTGCGCCGTTTCGGCGATCGTGCAGCCTTCGATCGAGATCGCGTTGACGACTGCCCGTTGCCCGGGCGCGAGGCCCTCCAGCGCCCGGCCGATCTCCCAATCGCGGGCCTTTTCGGATTCGGCGCTCGCAAGAGTTTCTTCATATTCGTCGATGCCCACCGTCGGGCGGCGGGCCTGCCGCCGGACGGCATCGACGAATTTGTGCCTGGCGATCGCATGGAGCCAAGGGATAACAGGCGCATCGCCTCGCCAGGTATGACGCTTGACGTGCACCGCCAGCAACGCCTCCTGGACGATATCCTCCGCATCGACGCCGCCGCCCGCGGTCCACCGCCTCGCCCAACCGCGGATTACGAGCGCAGCATCACGCAGGAAGTCGCCATAGGCTTTCTCGTCACCGGCCAAGGCCTGGCGAAGCAAACTTGCGAGATGTTCGTCCTCCGCGCCGCTCACTCGCGCCTTTCCTCCCCATTCGCTGATTCCAGGCGTTTGTTACACACTCATCCCAAATTCGCATGGGCAGCGCTGTCAAGCCGGCTGACATCATCGTGACCGCTCGCGAACGCATCACGAAAGCGTGTTGCCAACGTTATGTAACGCCCCCTGTCTCCGCGACGAAAGACCTGATGTGCGCCTGAGACAGGACGCACGGGATGAGTTCAACACGGAGATAGAATGATGTCCATGAAGTCCACAATCAGCAGCGCAATGCTCGCAAGCGCGGTTGCGGCCGCCCTGTCGACGCTCGCGACCGCAGCGCCGCTCACCGAAGCACAGGTCAAAAGCGCGATGGATGCGGGCAAGGAAAAGTGCTTCGGCGTCGCCCTCAAGGGTCACAACGATTGCGCCGCCGGACCGGGCACGACCTGCCAGGCCACGTCCACGGTCGACTATCAGGGCAACGCCTGGAAGTTTGTCGATGGCGGCACCTGCACGACCATGGAACTGCCCGACGGTCGCAAGGGCTCGCCGCAGCCGCTGGCCCGCGACATGCCTTCCTGATCCACCACAGAGCGGAACGGGATGCGGGGCAATCGCGTCCCGTTCCGCACAGGCTTTCACCAAACGGTGGCGCTTCAGCCCGCCACTGAAAAGCACTCGAATACTGAACGGGATTGGCGATGAGCACTTCGACAGGATACGGCGGCCGGTTTGCCTTGGTGAGCCAGCGTCTGCCGAAACATGAAATCGCCGGGCTGGCGGGAACCAGCTTCAAGCACCAGCACCTGCCGGCAATCCTCGCCGATGATACGCCGGGCGGCTTCTTCGAGGTTCATGCGGAAAACTACATGGGCGCCGGCGGTCCGCCGCATGCAGCACTTACCCGCATCCGCGAGGACTTTCCGGTCTCACTGCATGGCGTCTGCATGTCGATTGGCGGGCCACAACCGCTGGACAAGACGCATCTCGCCCGATTCAAGGATCTGGTCGACCGCTATGAACCGGCCCTTGTCTCCGAGCATCTCGCCTGGTCGACCCACGAAACCACCTTCTACAACGACCTCTTGCCGCTGCCCTACACCGAGGCGACCGCCGCTCGCGTCGCCGATCATATCGACGAGGTCCAGGAGATGATCGGCCGCCGGCTGCTGCTCGAAAATCCCTCGACCTATGTCACCTTCCGGGAATCGACGATGAGCGAAACGGCGTTCATTCGCGAACTGGTAAAACGCACCGGCTGCGGACTGCTGCTCGACGTCAACAACGTCTTCGTCTCGGCCACCAACCACGGCTATTCCGCGCTCGACTATCTCGGCGACTTTCCGCTGGAGCATGTGGGCGAGATCCATCTTGCCGGGCACGCGGAACAGCAGGACGACGAGGGCGAACTGCTGCTGGTCGACAGCCACGACGGGCCGGTCGCCGATGCCGTCTGGAAACTCTACGAAATGGTCATCGCTCGGACCGGCCCCATCCCGACTCTGATCGAATGGGACAGCGCCATTCCCGACTGGCCGGTGCTGAAGCGCGAGGCGACGGCCGCACAACGGATCCTTGACCGCCATGCGCAGGTGGCGTCACGGGAGAAGTTCCGTGCAAGCGCCTAGCAGACTACCCACCGCGCGCGTTGGCGCCGCCGGCAGTTATGTCGCCGGCTTCGTGCCGCCGCTTCTTGATCCGGAACGGCAGACGCCGACGCTGGTCTCCGGCCCGAATGGCAAGGCGGCCGTCAAGCGCTTCAACGTCTACCGCAACAACGTCACCGTCAGCCTGATCGAGGCGCTGGCGGCGACCTTCCCGGCGACTGAGCGCATCACCGGCGAAACCTTCTTTCGTGCCATGGCCCGCTTTCACGTGCGGGAAACGCCCCCGACCTCGCCGCTGCTTTTCGAATACGGCCGGGACTTTCCCAACTTCATCGCGCGCTACGAGTACGCCCAAGCGATGCCCTGGCTTGCCGATGTGGCGCGGATCGAACGCGCCTGGCTCGATGCCTATCACGCCGCCGATAAGTCGGCGCTGACGCCAGATGCACTCGCCGCCGTTCCGCCGGACCGGCTCGGCGACGCCGTCTTCGAGGCGCACCCGGCGACCCGGATCGTCCCATCCGACTATCCCGCTGTGACGATCTTTGCCGTCAACCGGGCGAGCGGACCGGTCGACCGAATCGAGTCCTTGGCGCCGGAAAGCGCGCTGATCACCCGCCCGGAACTGGAGGTGGCTGTCCGCAACCTCACACCCGGAGCGGACATTCTGCTCGACCGCCTGCTGTCAGGTGTTCCCCTGGCCACGGCGGCAACGGAAGCAGCAAGCCAATATCCCTCGCTCGACCTCGCCACCGCCATCGCAACGGCGCTCGAGGCCGGCGCCTTCTCGGCCATTCATTACGGAGGATGAAACCATGATGTCCGCATCCAGCTCCCGAAACAGCGTCAATGCCACCGACCTGTCGCACTTGGCCCGCCGCGCGAACCGGGCGGTCGGCGCGCTCGCTCCCCTCTGGCTCGCGCAACTCGTCCTGCGCTTTGGGCTGGCCGTGCCGTTCTTCCGGTCCGGCATGAGCAAATGGGACGGTTTCCTACAGTTGAACGATGTCGCGGTGCTGCTCTTCAGTTCGGAGTTTCAGTTGCATCTTCCCGGTGGTCCTTATCCCTATCCCGCACCGGCGGTCATGGCCTTTGCCGCGGGCTCGGCCGAGATCCTTCTGCCGATCCTGCTGGTGTTCGGTCTGGCAACCCGCTTTGCCGCGCTCGGGCTGCTGGTGATGACCGCAGTCGTGCAACTGACCGTTCCGGACGGCTGGCCCATCCACATCACCTGGGCGGCAATGGCACTCGGCCTCATGGCTTCCGGTCCCGGCAAGCTGTCGCTCGATCATCTGCTGTGCACCTGGCGCGGCGGCCCCAACAAGGGCTGAGCCCATTCCGGCGCCCGCATTACCTGCGTGCGCCAACCCTGATCCCCACTCTCCCATCGGCAGTTCCAATAGCAGCGTGCGAAAATCTCGCACGCCGCTGTCGCGGTTTTTGAAATGTGCGGACGTAAAATCCAATATGGACATTTTAGTCCACGGGTGATTTAAGGACGGTTCCTGAAGAAAGGAAAGGCCGTGAATCCCGAACTCCGCCCGCATATGCTGGTCTGCGACGCGATCGCCTTGCTGTTCCAGCCCTATGCCGAAGTCGTGCTGCACGATCTCGCAACCGAAACCGTGATCCACATCGCCGGTAATTTTTCCAAGCGGGAAATCGGCGAACCCTCGCTGCTCAGCGAAATCGGTTTCAAGGAAGCGGACGGGGTCATCGGTCCCTACGAGAAGGTCAATTGGGACGGCCGCTCGATCAAAGCGATCAGCGCTGTGCTGCGAGGTACAGACGGCAAGGCGATCGGCGTGCTCTGCATCAACGCCGATGTCTCGGACTTTCACGCCGCACTCAGGACCCTCAACGCGCTTGTCCGCGTGCCTGCAAGCAGCGACAAGCCGGAGAGCCTGTTCAAGGAAGACTGGCACGAGCGCGTCAACGAGTATGTCCAGCAATGGACGACGGCCCGCGCGCTGACGATCTCGACGATGAGCCGGACCGACAAGCAGGCGCTGGTGATCGCCCTTTCCTCCGATGGTGCCTTCGGCGGCAAGAACGCCGCCTCCTACATCTCCCGCATCCTCGGCATGGGCCGGGCGACCGTCTACAAATACCTGAGCCAGGGCAGCGCGCCGTGATCGTCATCGACCGCGAAAAACTTGCATCCTTGCCCCTGCTGACACTCGCGGCCCCGGCGATCCGCGACGCCTATATTGCTGTGACCGATGGCCGCGCCAACCTGCCGCCGGTCGGCTACCTGCCGCTCATCGGCCGCAATGCCGATTGCCACATCAAATATGGCTACATCGAAGGCGATCCGATCTTCGTCGTGAAGATCGCGTCCGGTTTCTATGACAACCCGGCCAGGGGGCTGCCATCCAGCAACGGCATGATGGTTGCGGTCTCCGCCGAGACTGGAGACGTGGTCGCGGTGCTCGACGATAAAGGGATGCTGACCGATCTGCGCACCGGCATCGGCGGTGCCATCGCGACCATGGCCTTGTGGCGCAGCGACACCCGCTCGGTCGGCATCGTCGGCACCGGTACGCAGGCGCGCGTCCAGATCCGCGCGCTCGCCGCGCTCTCGGATCGAAAGCTTCATTTCTCGGTCTGGGGACGGTCGCCGGAAAAAGTAGCCGCTGTGCTTGCCGATCTTGCAGACCTTGAGCTTGCCATCGAGGCGACAACCGACTTGGAAGCGCTGTGCCGCCAATCCGATGCGATCGTGGCGACGACACCCTCGAAAGAGCCGCTGATCCGGTCGGACTGGATCGCTCCCGGCACGCACATCACCGCCATGGGTGCGGATGCGCCGGGCAAGCAGGAGCTCGACATCGCGCTCGTTGCCCGCGCCGATCGGCTTTTCGTCGATCTCTCCGAGCAATGCCTAGATCACGGCGAATTCTCCGCCGCTGCGCGGGCAGGATCGATCGGCGAAGGGCGCTGCGTTGCGCTCGGAGCGGTTCTTTCCGGTGCGACCAAGGGTCGGCGCTCGGACGGAGACATCACCATCGCCGACCTGACGGGGATCGCGACACAGGATATCGCCATCACCCGTGCCGCGCTCGCTGCGCTCGGTCTGCTTGGGCGCGCTGAAGGAGCACGATCATGAACAAAGACATTTTCGAAACAGCAGCACGCTCCGTACAGGCGCGCCAGCGTATCCGTCCGTTCATCTATGAGACGCCGCTGATCCCCTCCCGCGCAATCGGACGGCAAACGTCTTCGACTGTGCTGTTCAAGGCGGAGAACCTGCAGTTGACTGGTTCCTTCAAGATCCGAGGTGCCGCCAGCAAGATGACGTCGCTGCCGCGGGATCAGCGGGTGATTACCGCCTCCTCCGGCAACCATGGCATCGGTGCTGCCCATGCGGCAAGCGCGATCGGTCAGAAGCTGACCGTCGTCTTGCCCGAGATCGTCAAGGCGGCGAAGCTCGAACGCATCCGCTCCTATGGCGTCGACGTCATTCTCCACGGCGGCGAAACAGGGCTCGCCGAACAGGAAGCCCAGCGGCTGGCCGCATCGGACAAGCGTGTCTACGTCTCGCCTTACAGCGATCGTGAGATCATCGCCGGACAGGGAACCATTGGGCTCGAACTGCTGGAACAGACCGAACGCATCGACAATGTCTTCGTCGCCATGGGCGGCGGCGGGCTGATCAGCGGCATCGGCTCGGTGCTGAAGAGTTTCAGCCCGCACACTCGCGTCATCGGCGTTTCCGCCGCCAATTCCGCAGCACTTGCCGCTTCGATAAACGCGGGTCGCGTCGTCGAGACGGAACATCTCGATACACTCGCCGAGGCGGTCGCCGGTGGCCTGGATGAAGACAGTGTCACGCTCGCGCTGGCTATGGCCGTCATCGACGAGGTGGTTACGTGCACGGAGGCGGAAATCGAAGCGTCGATGCGCGAGCTGCTTCTTGACGAGCATATGCTGGTCGAAGGGGCTGCAGCCCTCGCGCTCGCCGGCTTCCGCCAGGTCGCCGAAAAATACGCCGGCCAGACCAATGTCGTGCTGCTCTGCGGCGGCAATGTCGATGGCGCGAGCATGCTGCCTACATTGCTTCGCTAGGCGACGACCAGCGTCAAAGGCTGACCCGCTCGACGTAATAGCGCGGGATCTTCACCCGATCCCGATCGCGATAGAAGTCGATGCAGAAATCGACGAAGGCCTTGAAGCGTTTCGACACGTGCCGGCGGCGCGAATAGATGAGGTTGATCGCCGTCTGCGGTGAGCGCCAGTCGCAAAGCACCGGTTCCAGCAGGCCGGCCTGCCGCTCGGTCTCGACGAAGAAGTCAGGCAGGTAGGCGATGCCCTCGCCTGCCACCGCGAAATACTTGATCGTCCAGTAGTCGTTGGTGGTGCAGGTCGCAGCCGGCAGCAGGTCCACCTCGTCCTCGCCGGCTTGCGTCAGGTACCAGGATTGCAGCCGCGTCGGCTGGCGGAAGACGAGGCCGCGATGGCCGGCAAGTTCGTCCGGATTTTCCGGCTGTCCGTGGCGGGCGATGTATTGCGGACTGGCGAAAAGACCGTAGGACGAGACCGAAAGCCGCCGGCTGATGTAATCCACATCCGACGGCTCGCCCCAGTGGAAGATACCGTCGAGCGCCTGTTCGGTGACATCGGAAAACGGCTGACGCGAGGGGAGAAAGACGACGTCGAGATTGACCTGCGGATACTGCTGGCGAAAGGCGTAGAGCAGCTCGGACGTGATGGTCGTGCCGAACTCGCCGGTCGAACCCACCCGCAGCGTGCCCGCGACCTCCTGGCGCATCTCGGCCATTGCGGTTGCCGCATCGTCGCAATTCGACTGGATGAGCCGCGCATAGCGCAGGAATTCCGCGCCCGCATCGGTCACATGAAGCTGGTGACCTTCCCGCACGAAGAGCTCGATGCCGAACTCGTCCTCCAACTGGCGGATCTTGTGGCTGAGTGTCGACTTAGGCAGCCGATACCGCCTGGAAGCCGCTGAAATAGAACGGGAATCGGCAACTTTCACGAAGCAGTCGATAAGCGAGAGATCCATATTTCGTCCAAAATCTTGGATGATATGTTCAGAAAATAGCCTGTTTCGGCCCATTGTGCAAACGCATGGGAATTGGGAATGTTCACTGGAGCTAAGGGAGAAGAGGTTCCAGTGAGCGATATCAGAGAATTCATTCGCGCCGCATCAGGCACCGGCGGCAAGGCAACGCTGGCGATCCGGGGCGGTCGCCTCGTCAATGTCGTCTCGGAGGAAATCTATCAGGCCGACGTCGCCATTTATGGCGAACGCATCATCGCCGTCGGCGACATCTCCGACTATATCGGCCCTGAGACCAAGATCGTCGACGCCACGGGCAAATATCTCGCACCGGGCATGATCGACGGGCATCTGCATGTCGAGTGCTCGAAGATGTCTTTGACGAGCTTTGCCAAGGCCGTCGTTCCGCTCGGCACGACCTCGATCGTCACCGGCCTCGACCAGATCATCGTCGTCGGCGGGCCGGCTGCAGCACGCGAGTTCCTCGATGAAGCCAAGCAGACGCCGCTGAAAGTCTTCTGGGGAGCCCCCTGCAAGACGCCCTACACCATGCCGCGCTCGACCGTCGGCCACTACTTCAGCCCGGCCGACCACCAGGCGACACACAACTGGCCGGAATGCGTCGGCATCTGGGAAACGGTCCGCGAATTCATCCAGGAGGAAGACGCCGACGTGCTGGCGGCGCTTGAACTCGCCGAAAAGAGCCGACTGCCGGTGCTTGGCTGCTGCCCGATGACCCGCGGCGCACGGCTTAACGGCTACCAGCAATCGGGCGTTCGCGCCGACCACGAGAGCTACACGCCGGAAGAGATGCTCGAAAAGCTGCGCGCCGGCATGCATGTCGTGGTGCGTGAATCCTCGATCTCGCATTTCCTTGCGGACAACCTGCGCATCGTGACGGAAATGGGCGTGAAGGCGCTCCGCCGCATCAGCTTCTGCACCGACGACGTGGTCGCGAGCGACATCCTGAAGCGCGGCCATCTCGACAACATGGTGCGCATGGCGATCGCCATAGGCATTTCGCCGATGGCGGCGATCCAGATGGCGACGATCAACGGCGCCGATGCGCTGAGGATCGACGACAAGGTCGGCTCGATCTCGCCCGGCCGCGCCGCCGACATCCTGCTCGTCAACAACCTGCGCGATTTCAACATCGAGACCGTCGTCGCCAAGGGCGAAGTGGTCGCCCGCGATGGCAAGATGGCGATCGAGTTGACGCCGCCGGTGCGCAGCGTTGCCCTGCGCAACTCCGTCAAGGTCGCACAGCTTGAGCCCGGCGACCTCAAGGTCGCCTATGACGGCGCCGGCGACACGGCCGAGGCGTTGGCGATCGCCGTCACGCCGGAAAAGATCTTCGTGCGCACCCGTCGCGACGTGACCCTTGCCGTCAAGGACGGCCAGGTCTTCGCCGATCCCGCCAGGGACGTGCAATACATCACGGTCGTCGAGCGCTACGGCAAGACCCGCAACCGCCCGGTCGCCTTCACCTCCGGCTTCGGCTTGCGCGAAGGCGCGATGGCCAGCTCGACCGCGCCCGATGACAACAACATCATCTGCATAGGCGCCGACCTCGAAGACATGCGCATCGCCATCAACCACCTGATCGCCCACAATGGCGGCCAGGTCGTGGTCAGGAACGGCAAGGTTGAAGCCTTCTTGCACCTGCCGATCGGCGGCATCGTCTCCGACATCGAACCGGCCGAGATGGCGGCGCTGGAAGACCAACTCGACGATGCGGCCCGAGCCCTCGGTTGCCCGCTTCCCTGGCCCTTCATGTACATGTTCGTGCTGCAGATCACGGCGATCCCGGAATATGCGATCACCGACCTCGGCGTCGTCGATTGTGTCGGGCTCAAGGTGATCTCGCCGTTTTCGCCCGCTCGAGGAGACGAGCGCGCCGAAGCCGCAGAATAATGCTCCAGGAGGGGACCGGTCATGCCGGCCCCCTCTGCCGTTTCAAAAAAGGGGAACAAAATGAACATTCAGAACAAGACCGTGGAGGCGGCACCTAGCCCGGAGACATCCTGGCTTCACGCCCTTCTTGATCGCTACTTCCAGATCTCGCGGTTCGGCTCCACCGTCCGCACCGAAATCCTGGCCGGCCTCACGACCTTTCTCGCGGCCTCCTACGTCATCGTCGTCAACCCCTCGATCCTGGCGCATGCCGGCATCCCGTTTTCGGCAGGCGTGACGGCGACGGTGCTCGTCAGCTTCATCGGCAGCTGCGCCATGGGGCTTTATGCGCGCAGCCCCATATTGGTGGCGCCGGGCATGGGCATCAATGCGCTCTTTGCCTACACGATGGTGGTCGGCGCCAAGGTTCCGCTCGAGGTCGCGCTCGGCTGCGTCTTCTGGGCCGGCGTGCTCTTCACCATCATGGCGTTCTTCAACCTGCGCCAGACGATCATCGAGGCAATCCCGGTCGATCTGCGCTACGGCATCGCCTGCGGCATCGGCCTCTTCATCGCGCTGATCGGCCTGGAAAACGCCAAGTTCATCGTTGCCAATCCCGACACCATCGTCGGGCTGACCCAGTTCAACCCGGTGACGCTCACCTTCATCGCCGGCTTCGTGCTGACGGTGGCGCTGGTGGTGCGGCGCGTTCCCGGCGCAATGATGGCCGGCATGATCCTCACCACCATCCTTGCGATCCCGATCGGCCGCTGGTGGGGCGACGGCAGCGCGTTCTGGCCGGAGACGCCCGACGTGCACACGCTGGTCAACTGGAGCGGTTTCTCCGCCGCACCGGATTTCAGCTTCGTTGGTCAGATCGATCTCCTGGGCGCGCTCAACCTGATCTATCTGCCCTTCATCTTCGTCTTCCTGTTCACCAACTTCATCGAGGCGCTTTCCACATTCCTTGGCCTTGCTGAAGCGGCCGACCTCAAGGATGAGACCGGCATGCCGCGCAATATCCGCGAATCGATGCATGTCGATGCGATCGCCGCACTGATCTCGGCCCCGCTCGGCACCAGCCCCGCGACCGTCTATCTCGAATCCGGCGCCGGCATCCAGCAAGGAGGCCGGACCGGTCTGGTGGCACTTATCGCCGGCCTGCTCTTCCTGCCCTTCCTGTTCCTGTCGCCGTTGCTCTCGCTGGTGCCGGCGGTGGCCACTGCGCCGGTGCTGATCCTCACCGGTCTCTTCATGTCCGAGCCGATCAGCAACATCCGCTGGAGCGCGCTCGACGAGGCGATCCCCGCGTTCCTCGCGATCGTCTTGATCCCGCTCACCTTCTCGATCACGCTCGGCCTGTCGCTGGCGATCATCGCCTATGTGCTGATCAAACTGGTCTGCGGCCGGGCGCGCGATGTAAGACCGGTCATGTGGTTCGTCGCGCTGCTTGCCGCAGCCCTCGTCGCCCAGACTCAATAGACCACCAGCAAATCCTTCGGCGCCCTCCTTTTTATGGAAGGGCGCCGACATCGCCCATCCGAAGGAAACAAACATGCTTCAATCCTGGTCGAGAACCGCACCCGAACTGGTCGACGTCGCCATGGGCCGCAAGCCGGCCGATCTCGTGATCCGCAACGGCAAATGGGTCAACGTCTATTCTGGCGAGATCATTCCCGGGACCGATATCGCCGTCAAAGCCGGCCGTTTCGCTTATGTCGGCCCGGACGCCGGCCACACGATCGGCGCCGATACCAAGGTCGTCGATGCGGCCGGCCGCTATCTCGTGCCCGGCCTTTGCGACGCGCACATGCATGTCGAGAGTGGTCTCGTCACCGTCACCGAATTTGCCCGCGCGGTGATCCCGCACGGAACCACCACCATGTTCATCGACCCGCACGAGATCGCCAACGTGCTCGGCCTCGATGGCGTCCGGCTGATGAACGAGGAAGCGCAGAGCCTGCCGGTCAACGTGCTCGTCCAGGTGCCGAGCTGCGTGCCGAGCGCGCCGGGCCTTGAGACCGCCGGCGCCGAGCTTTCCGCTCAAGATGTCGCCGAGGCGCTCGCCTGGCCGAACGTCATCGGTCTCGGCGAGATGATGAATTTCCCCGGTGTCGCTGCCAACGACCCGAAGATGATGGCCGAGATCGCTGCGACCCAGGATGCGCGGCTGACCGTCGGTGGGCACTATGCCTCGCCGCATCTCGGCCGCGAATTCCATGCCTATGCCGCCGGCGGCCCGACCGACGACCACGAGGGGACCACCGTAGAGGACGCGATCGCCCGCGTTCGCCAGGGCATGCGCGCCATGCTGCGCCTTGGCTCCGCCTGGTACGATGTTGCCGCACAGATCAAGGCCGTCACCGAATCCGGCCTCGATCCGCGCAATTTCCTGCTCTGCACCGACGACAGCCATTCCGGCACGCTGGTTCATGACGGACACATGAACCGCGTGGTGCGCCATGCGATCGCACAGGGGCTGAAACCGATTACCGCCATCCAGATGGCGACGCTCAACACCGCCCAGCATTTCGGCCTGGAGCGCGAGCTCGGATCGATAGCGCCCGGCCGGCGGGCGGACCTGATCGTCACCTCGGATCTCGCGGCGCTGCCGATCGAGATGGTGTTTGCCCGCGGCGAACTCATGGCCGAAGGCGGGACGCTGGTGCGCGACATCCCGGCCTATGTCTATCCGGAAAGCGCCCGCAACACCGTCCATCTTGGCCGGATGCTGACCGCCGCGGATTTCGACATTCCGTCCAATGCACGCGCTACAAGGGCGCGGGTGAACGTGATCGGCGTCGTCGAAAACCAGGCGCCGACGCGCGCGCTCGAGGCCGAGGTCGCAATCGAAAACGGCTTCGTGCAGATGGATAGGGCCAACGATATCTGCCAGATCGCGCTCGTCGAACGCCACCGCGGCACCGGCGACGTCGTCAACGCCTTCGTCTCCGGCTTCGGCTACGGCAGCGATTGCGCGATCGCCAGCACGGTCGCGCATGATAGCCACCACATGATCGTCGTCGGCACGAACAAGGCGGACATGGCCAAGGCCGCCAACCGACTGCACGAGGTCGGCGGCGGCATCGTCGTCATCAAGCAAGGCCGCGAGCTGGCTCTGGTCGAACTTCCCGTTGCCGGCCTGATGTCGGATCAGCGGGCGGAGATCGTTGCCGAGAAGGCCGCGGCCATCGTCGAGGCGATGCGCGCCTGCGGCTGCCGGTTGAACAACGCCTACATGCAGCACTCGCTGCTGGCCCTCGTCGTCATTCCGGAACTCAGGATTTCGGACAAGGGCTTGATCGACGTCCGGACCTTCCAGAAGATCGACGTGATCTTGAGCACGCACTGAGCCTAAATAGCGATTGGCCGCCGGCAACCCGGTGGCCAACTCGCCCGTGGTTCTTAATTCCGGGTGATCGCGGGATGGGTGAAGCCACATAATCCCCTGAAAACTTCCTTTATGGTTAACCGATACTTAAACGGAGCCCGACGGCCCCGTTGCCCGGGCGTATCTGCCGTTTGCTTAACCGCGACCGGCCGCAGTAGACACCCGAACCCCCTGTTGATATGGCGTCCCACAATGGAACATGCGTGCAGGCGGAACCGAAACGCCCACAGCTGTTCCGCCCCAAATTGCATGCAATGATGGCAAATGATACAAGATGAAGCTTATATACAACCGTGTGGGGCAAAGGATATCGAGCAGCGCTCGCCATGCTCCGAAGCGAGGTTTCCACAGGTAAGATCGCAAGCAGCCTATTGGCATTGACCCGGGCGGGCGACGCGGTAGCTTTGCAGAAGGACGAGCCGAACCGGAGCGCCGTTGGAGCGGGCTTTTACATTCTTCCGGCGCGTTCGAAATAGAGAGGGAAAGGCAAGCATGCCGGACACTGACGCAACCTTGTCTGCTTCAGCTTCAGTGCAAGATCCCGTTGCGGCCCATCTGGACGAAGTCCTCTCGTTCTATGACGAAGCCTTTCATCTGACCGGCGCCTCGCCGGCGCTGCAGGAAACTTACGAAGTCGGCACGCTCGTCGATGCCACCTTGTGGCATCTCTATCCCGAGTTGCTTGCGCCGGTGTCGAAGGCCGCGGTTGAATCCGTCATCGCTCACGGCGTGCCGCGCAGCGTCGAAGTCGTCGACGCCACCACCAAATCACGGCGCACGCTGCTCGTCTTCCGCGCCATGCGTGGCATCGGCGTGCTCGAAACGAGCGGCCGCTCGACCCGCCGCGAGGTGGGCAGCCATGGCGAAAGCGAGCGCGCGCTGCTTCTGCACCAGGCGACCCACGACGTGCTGACCGGCCTGCCCAACCGGCGGCAGTTCAGCGACGATCTGCAAAGCATCCTGCCGACGCCGGGCGAGAAGCTGGCGCTGATGCAGATCGACCTCGACGATTTCAAGCCGGTCAACGACACGCTCGGCCACGGCGCCGGCGACGCGGTCTTGAAAATGGCCGCCGAGCGCATCCGCGGCACCCTTCGCGACGGCGAAGTCGCCTATCGCCTCGCCGGCGACGAGTTCGCCGTCATCCAGCGCCACAGCGACCAGCCGGCAGACGCCGAGTATCTCGCCGAAACCCTGATCCAGGCGTTCAGCGAACCTTTCACGATCGACGGCATCTCCGTCTTCGTCGGCGCCAGCATCGGCATTGCCATTGCGCCGAATGACGGAAACGACATCGAGCAACTGATGAAGGCGGCGGACATTGCGCTTTATGCCGCCAAGAAGGACGGACGGGGCCGGGCAAAGACCTTCAGCCGCTCCATGCTGATCGTGCTCGAACAGCGCGAGATGCTGCGCCGCAGTCTGCGCACCGCGCTGCAGGACAAGCAGTTTTCGATCGAGTACCAGCCGCTCGTCGAGCCGCCATTTTCGATCGTCGGCTTCGAGGCGCTTGTGCGCTGGCACCATCCGCTGGTCGGCACGATCCCGCCCAACGTCTTCATCCCGATGGCGGAAGCCGACGGCCTGATGAACGAGATCGGCCAATGGGTGCTGGAGGAGGCCTGCCGGCAGGCTGCCACCTGGCCGTCGCACTTCACCGTCGCCGTCAACCTGTCCCCGGCGGAGTTCCTGCGCGAGGGCCTGACAGACCGGATCGCCCAGGCGATCGACATGGCAGGTTTGAGGGCCGACCGGCTTGAGCTCGAGGTCACAGAATCGGTGCTGCTTGAACGCACGACCAACAACCTCGACACGCTGAACACGCTCAACGTGCTCGGTATCCAGATCTCCCTCGACGATTTCGGCACCTTCTATTCGTCGCTCAGCTACCTCAAGAACTTCCCCTTCGATACGATCAAGATCGACCGCTACTTCATCAAGGATCTGGAGAGCGACGAAAAGAGCCAGACGATCGTCCGGTCGATCATCGGCCTTGCCCACGGTCTTGGTATGCGCGTGACCGCCGAAGGCGTGGAAACGGTTGGACAGGCGGTCTGGCTGCGGAAAGAGGGATGCGACCGGCTGCAGGGTTACTTCCTGGGCATGCCGATGCCGGCGGACGCCATTGGCGCCTATCTTCGCCGCTCGTCGGCAATGGCAACGCTCTAGGCGCATCCGTGCGTTGCGCGGCGGGATGCGCGGCGCATCACCTGGGTTGTTTACGTGCAAAATCCGGGGGTTGCGTGGTTAGAAATCATTATAGAAAGTGCCGTATGGCCGTGGCAGAGTTCGGGGTGCGGAGGACATTGCTGCATGGGTGCTAGTGTCAACAAGACCACGGAGACGGCTTTCGAGCCCTTGCTTCAGTTCGATATGGAGATGGAAGATTTCCTCTCGGACTGGCACCATTGCGATCATGTTTCGAGCTACCTCGCGCGTATGATCAGCCACAACCGGACCGATCCGGTACGGCATTCGAACTTCTTTTCCTCCGCGCTCAACGAGCTTCTCGAGGTTTCATTTCGCGGCGGCACCACCGACGGCAAGATCGGGTTGTCGATCTATCGCCAAGGCGCCACGGAGCGGGTTCAGCTGAGCTTCCCCTGCCCGCCGGGCCAGGCGCGCTTCTATCGTGAAGCGGTATCGAAAACCCGTGAGAGCGATGCCCAGGCCCGCTACCTCGACGCCATTTCCAACGACCTTGCCCCCAGCCGGGAATCGGTGCTTCTGGACCTCGCTGTGAACTACGACGCCCGCCTCCGGCTTGACGAGGATGCGGCTCCGGCCATCACCCTGATCGTGGATCTTCCTCTTGAAGGTGAAGGAATGGTGAGTTGATCGCGGCGGGTCTTCCTCAGCGTTTCAAGGTCGGTTTTGACCCGAACAGCCAGATCTTCTCGCTTGCTGGAACGATTCGGCCGCGTTCGATCGATGAAATCGCCGAGAGCATCCATGCGCTGAGAGAAGCGATCGATGCGGTGCGCGGCGTTCTCTATATTGATGTGAAGCGCCTCATCCAGATGAACAACACGGCCTTCCAGGCCTTCATCCGGGTCGCCCTCGACGCCTGCCGCGAGCGATCGGACCTGCGTCTGGTCATCGTCACGTCCAGCGTCGTCAGCTGGACGACGCGCATGTTCCGGCACCTGAGCACGATCGAGCCGCAGATCTCCGTCGAGGTCTATGATTCGATGTTCTATCCCGGCCAGGACTACTTCGAGGATACGAGCTTCATTCCAATCCTCCGCGCGCAGACGAAATTGACCTGGCGCCACGAGCGCACCATCCTGCCGCGCCACGGCATGCGGCCCGGAATCGCCGTGGCCGACATCTGCTGCGGCATCGGCGATTTCGCCGTGCTCGCGCAGAAGGAGTTTCAGCCGGCGCGGATCGTCGCCCTCGACCACTCGAAGCCGAGCCTCGCCTATGCCCGCACGGTGGCGGCGGAGTTCGGCGTGACGGGTATCGAATATACCTATGGCGATGCGTCGGAGATGCTACTGGAGGACAACCAGTTCGACTTCGTGGCCTGCCGCCACTCGCTGCAGATCTTCAATCAGCCGGAGCTGCTTCTCAAGGAACTCTATCGGATCGTGAAGCCGGGCGGCCGGGTCTACATCACCAACGAGAAGAACTCGCACTGCCTCGGCGAGCCGCGGGCGCAAAGCATCCAATGGACCTACAACGAGCTCGCGAGGCTTTTGAGCCATTTCGAGATGGATGTGGAGCTCGGGCCGAAGAGCCGGCGCTATCTCGCCGACGCGGGCTTCGACGACATCCTGGTTGAATCCTTCATGGTCACAAATCTGGACGGTGACCCACAGGATTTCGCCGACATCATCGCCGGCTGGGAGAAGATGTTTGCGGCAATGGCGGCGAGACACGGCGAAGCACCCGAATTCATCGACCGTTTTCGCCAGGGCTTCCGGGACCACATCTTCGCTGCATTGCATCCGAAGGGCTATGCAGGCTGGCCGATCTGGGCAGCGTCCGGGCGCAAACCACTATGAGCGCAAGCAATATCCAACGTCCCCGGTTCGGTTTGAGATCCTTTCGCGCCAAGTTCGTACTGGTCGTCGGCAGCGCCGTGCTCTTCGACCTCCTGCTAACAGGCGGTCTGGCGCTCTGGAACGTTCAAAGATTGTCGCGTGACGCGACGACGGAGGTCGGACAGGGCCTGCAAAAGGCCAACGAAGATTACATGCGCACCTACGCGGTTTCGACGGCCGCGCGGGTTAATCTTCTGCTCGGCCAGGTTCACGCCGACGTCGCCACGCTCGCGGGCGTGCTGCAGGCGCAGATCGACCGCCCCGTGCGCAGGTCCGACGTGGGGGAGGCACTTGCCCGGCACGCACCGGAATCCGTTACAGTCACCTACGATCCCAAAGGTGGGTGGGCGCAGAACCTTCCAGGACAGCTCTCGAGCGTAAGCGTTTGGAGCTATCTCCTTGGCCCCGACCACCGGCCGCTGCCCGAGGTGCAGACCGATATCGAGAACAGCGCCGTTCTCGATCTGGTTGCTCCCGCCCTGCTTGCGCACGGCCGCTCCAAACTGCAGATGTACTATGTCGGGCCAAAAGAACGGCCGATCTTGCGGATGGCGCCCTATGCCGATCAGGCGCAGACATTCGACCGTCTCTACCCCGGTCACAACGAAGCCAACTTCTGGAGCTTCTTCTTCCCCGGCCTCTACGAGTCCTGGGAGGAATGGGCGAAGCATCCGAACCTCAGGCCCGTTGCAGCCGATACCACGCAAACGGCACCTTACACCGATGCCGCCTCGGGCAAACTGATCGTCAGTTTCTTCCAGCCGCTCTGGACGCCCGATCGCAAGGGTGTCGCCGGAGCGACCGGAACCGATATCACGCTCGATCAACTGGCCGAGGTTGTCGAAAGCGTCAAAGTCGGCGACAGTGGCTTCGGATTTCTGGTGATGTCCGACGGCAATGTGCTTGCCATCAATCCGGTCGGCGAAAAGGTAATCGGCCTGCAGCGGTCGAGCGACACTGGTGGACAAGGCGTCACCGGGTTGGAGCGCTCGCTACGCCGCAGCGTACAGCCCGCGATCACAGAGCTGCCGCTTGGCGCCGATGGCGCCATTCAGCGGGTACTACTCGACGAGAGCGGTGAGAAGGTCCCCTACCTCATTCTCCTGAAGCAGCTCGCGCCAGAGAACTTCTGGGTGTCCGGTCCGGTGCGCCGCGAGACCATGTCGATTGGCATCGTCGTGCCGGAGCGGGAAATCTATGCCTCACTGTTTGCGGCGCAGGCGAGTATCTCTGAAGCGACAAACCGCATCCTCATCTATCAGATCCTGGCCCTGCTCGCTTCGCTGCTGTTCGTCACGCTCGCCGTGTTCGGCATTTCCAAGCGCGTTACCCGCGGCATCAGCGCGCTCGCCGGAGCGGCGACCCGCATCGAAGCGAAGGACTATTCCGTCCGTGTGCCCATTACGACGCGCGACGAAGTCGGTGAAGCCGCCATCGCGTTCAACCGCATGGCCGAAGAGATCAGCTACCACACCGAGAACCTCGAAAACCTGGTGACCGAACGCACCAAGCAGCTCGAGGACGCCAACCACCAGATTTCGACGCTGAATACCCAACTGCGCAGCGAGAACCTGCGCCTTGGGGCCGAACTCGCCGTCGCCAAGCAGATCCAGATGATGGTGCTGCCGAAGGCCGGCGAGCTCGCGGAAATCGCCGACCTCGAGATCGCCGCCTATATGCGGCCGGCCGACGAGGTGGGAGGCGACTACTACGACGTGCTGCGTGACGGCGAGCGCCTTAAGATCGGCATCGGCGACGTGACCGGTCATGGCCTTGAAAGCGGTGTGCTGATGCTGATGGTGCAGTCGGTCGCCCGCGCCCTGCAGGAAGCCGGCGACATGGACCCGGAGCAGTTCCTCAACCGCCTCAACCGCGCCATCTACAAGAACATCGTGCGCACCAACACCGACAAGCATCTGTCGCTGGCCTTCCTCGACTACGACCACGGCCGCCTGACGCTGTCGGGGCAGCACGAGGAGCTGATCGTGGTGCGCAAGGGTGCCGAAATCGAGCGGATCGACACGCTCGACCTCGGCCTGCCGATCGGTCTCGAATCGGACATTTCGGCTTTCGTCGCCACCCGCGAGATATCCTTCGGCCGCGGCGACATGATCGTGCTACACACGGACGGCGTGACCGAGGCGGCGAACGCGAAGGGCGAACTGTTCGGTATCGAGCGGCTGTGCGCAAGCGCCGGAAAGTTTTACGGACAAAGCGCCGAGGACGTCAAAGCGGGCATCATCGACGACCTGATGGCGCATATCGGCAAGCAGAAGATATATGACGACATCACGCTCGTCGTCATGAGACACAGGTGATCAGATGACCACGCTCTACGGACTGGCGGACCTGACGATCGGTGCCCACCAGAAGATGACCCGGCTGCGTCTCTACGACGGGCCGCTCGATCTCAGCTGGAAGCATTGCGCCATGGCTTCGGATTTCGTCGCCGAACTCGCCGCGCTGCGCTACCGCGCTTCGCGCAACACCTATCGGGAAGTGCGCCACAATATCGGCTACCTGACCAACGAACTGGTCGAGAATGCCGTGAAGTTCCGCGCCTCCGGTTCTGTCGTCGTCGAGGCTGCCCTCGAGGGCCACAGCTTCCGCACGAAGGTGTCGAACGTGATCGACAACGAAGCGGCCGCCCGCTTCCAGGAACTGCTTTCCGAGATCGCCGACGGCGACCCCGGCGACTTGCTCATCGAGCGTATCGAGGCAAACGCAACCGGGCTCGGCAAGAGCGGCTCGGGGCTTGGTCTTTTGACGCTGATGAGCGATTATGGTGTTCGTTTCGCTTGGGTTTTTGGCGCCCAGGGTGACGACGGCGAAACCTCCTTGGAGACCTATGCCTCCATTGCGGTCCCAGACCTCTCGAACTGATGAGCCGGTGAACATGGAAAACAAGGACGTAGAAGAGTATCGCGTTTGGTCCGAAGGCAACGACATCCATTTCGAAGGCACGATGCGGCTGCCGGGAACGGAAGCCTATGCCCCGATCTTCTCGACCGTCATGGGCGTGCTCGAAACCGAGCCTGAGCACGTCACGATCGATTTGACCGAATTGCAGTTTCTGAACTCGTCCGGGATCAACCTGCTCGCCAAACTGACGATCGAGGCGCGCAACCGGCCGAACGTGCAATTGACGGTGCGCGGGACCTCCGAAATCCCGTGGCAATCAAAATCCTTGCCGAACCTCAAGAAACTGCATCCCGGCCTCGATCTCAGGCTCAACTGAGGTCGGCGATCCGGCTGTATTGCGGCCGGTCAACGACAGAGCGCCGTGCGGTCAACTGAACGCACAAAGGCCGCTCTAGCACTTTGACTCTAGCGCATCTTTCCGCCTCCAGTGACTTCACCTGAGAGCGGGATGCTCTAGACATTCCAGCCAGCACTTCCGGCTTCTGCCGGTTGTGCTGGCTCGCAGCTCCTCGACGAGGCACGCTTCAGGAAAAGAGACTCGAGCCGGTTCGCTGCCCCTTGGTGCCGCCCGGCCGCGTTGACTCACGCATCAACTCGGCCTATGCATCAAATCATCTGATGACTTGATGAGCAGACGATGCAGCCGATCAATCGTACCAATCTCACCGAGAGCGCAGCCGAAAGCCTGCGAACGGAAATCCTCAGCGGCCGCTGGGCAGTCGGCGAGCGCATTCCGAACGAAACAGCACTCACCGAACTACTCGCCGTCAGCCGCGGCACCGTGCGTGAAGCCGTTCGGGTCCTGATCTCGAAGGGCCTTCTCGACGCCCGCCAGGGCTCCGGCACCTATGTCCGCTCGACCGTCGACACCTCGGACGCGCTCGACCGGGTCAAGCGCACCGGTCTGCGCGACCAGTGGGAAGCACGCGCGGCACTCGACGTCGAGGCGGCGCGACTGGCGGCACTCCGTCATACGCCTGAAGACCTCGAGCGCATGTTCAAGCTGCTTGGCGCCCGCGGCACGGTGGCCGATGGCGGACGCGACGCCTTCGGCCAACGCGACATCGCCTTCCACAGAACGATTGTCGAGGCATCGGGCAACAGGGCGATCGTCGCGCTCTATGATTTCTTCACCTCGGCCATCCTCGAAACCATCCACTCGACCCTTCGCGGCGACCTGCCCGAGCCGGACGACCGGGCGCATGCGGCGATCGTCGAAGCGATCTCGTCCGGTGATCCGGACCAGGCCGCGGCCTCCGTCCGGGCGTTCATGGCCCCCGTCCTCGCTGAACTTGATCGGCTTCTCACCCAATGAACCAGACTTTTCGTGATCCCCACAAGGCCGAGGCCGCCGAGCCGCTGGACTTCGAAGACCAGCTGATCGATGCCGAGGCTGACAGCCTACCGGCGCCGCAACCGCCTGTCTTGAGCCGCAGCGCCCGGGTTCTTCTAGGCGTGAGCCTCGTCCTGATCGCCTTCAACCTGCGGCCGCTGTTTTCGAGCCTCTCAGTGCTGCTGCCCGAGGTGATGCAGGCAACCGGCCTGTCGACCGCAGGCGCCAGCGTACTCACCACCCTGCCGGTGCTCTGCCTCGGCATCTTCGCGCCGCTTGCGCCAAAACTCGCGCAACGCTTCGGCGCCGAGCGCACGCTTCTTGGCGTGCTGCTGCTTCTGACGCTCGGCACGGGCCTGCGCGGCGTTCAATCCGTGCCGCTGCTGTTCCTCGCGACCTTTGCCGCCGGTGCGGCGATCGCGGTCGGCAACGTCCTCCTCCCCGGCCTCGTCAAGCGTGACTTTGCCGACCGGGCCGCGATGATGACGGGCTTCTACACCATGGCGCTCTGTGCCGGCGCGGCCAGTGCCGCCGGCCTCACTCTGTCGATCGAGCACCATGTCGTCGGCTCCTGGTCCGGCGCGCTCGCGGCCTGGGCGGTGCCAGCCCTGACGGTGCTCCTGATCTGGGCGCCACAGGCGTTGCGTGGTAAGGCTCAGGCCCGCCACAGCGGCTTCCGCGTCGTCGGCCTCTGGCACGATCGCCTCGCCTGGCAGGTAACTCTGTTCATGGGGCTGCAGTCGGCACTGGCCTATTGCGTCTTCGGCTGGATGGCGCCGATCCTTCGCGAGCGCGGCCTTGATGCCGCAATCGCCGGCGCGGTCGTCTCGGCCTCGATCATGATGCAGGTCGTCACCTGCCTGCTCGTGCCGTCTTTTGCCGTCCGCCGCCGGGACCAGCGCGCCGTCTGCGTGGCGCTCGCGGCTGCTGCGGTCATCGCCCTGATCGGCATCCTCTTTGCGCCGCTATCGACGGTGCTCGTCTGGGCCATTCTTCAAGGCATCGGCCAGGGTGGCCTGATTGCCGCGGCGATGACGCTCATCGTGCTTCGCTCGCCCGATTCCCATGTCGCAGCCCACCTCTCGGGCATGGCCCAGGGCGTCGGATACGTGCTCGCCGCCATCGGCCCGCTGCTCGTGGGCTTCATCCGCAGCTGGACCGGTAGCTTTGCGGCCAGCTCGATTCTCTTCGTCGCCCTTGGCATCGGCGTGGCGATCATGGGCATGGGCGCCGGCCGGGCGCTCCATGTCGGCGCACGAACGGTCAGGATCGACGATCGCTAAGACGGGCGCTGCCGTCTTGAAATGAAAGCTCAGTTCGATCGGGCTCCACTCTCAGGTGGAGCCCTTTCGCGTCGATCTCAGTGCACTGCTTCACGCCGCAGCGACCGCCTGCTGATAGCGCGGTGCGGGCCTGAAGGTGAGCGCGATCAGGAACGCCCCGAGACCGATGCCCCAGGAGCCGACATAGAGCCAGGTATAGCTGGCCATCGCATCATAGATCATGCCGCCGGCAATCGGTCCCGTCGCCATGCCAAGGCTGCCGGCCATGGCGGTTCCGCCAATGACCGTTCCCATCATCCGCAGGGGGAAATTCTCGCGGGCAAGCACGGCATAGAGCGGCATGACGCCGGCATAGATGAAGCCGAACAGGGCGGCGACGGCGTAGAACGAGCCAAGCCCTGCGGCGAAGACATAGGCAAGTGCCCCAAAAGCCTGCGCCAGCAGCCCGAGAACCAGCACGCGCTTTGCACCGAAGCGGTCGCCGAGCAGGCCGAAGACGACGCGTCCGCCCATGCCAGCGAGCCCCTCGACACTGTAGATCGAAACGGCCGCCATCACGGGGATACCGCAAGTAATGGCGTAGCTCACCGTGTGAAAGATCGGGCCGGAATGGGTTGCGCAGCAGAAGAAGTTGGTGAGCAGCAGGATAATGAAGAGCGGCGATTTCAGCACCTGGCTCGTCGTCATCGTCGATTGCGCCTCTTCCTCAGGAGAGGCCGCGGCAGCACCGACAGCAAGTACCGGCGCCTGGCGAACGAGAAGCGACACCGGGATCATGATGACCGCGACGACGACCGCGATGATCTGCAGAGCAGTTCTCCAATCGTAGCCTGAAACCAGCCACGCCGCAAACGGCGACATCGTCATCGGGGCCATGCCCATGCCGGCCGAAACGAGCGAAACCGCAAGGCTCCGGTGCGTATCGAACCAGCCGGTAACGCAGGCCATCATCGGCGCGAAGATTGCCGCCGTGGCGGTGCCGACGACGACGCCGAAGACGACCTGGAAGGCGATCAGCGAGGTCGCCCAGCTGGCCGCCAACAGGCTGACGGCCAGAAGCACCGAGCCGATGAGCACGATCGGCCGCGCACCCCAGCGATCGGAGAGACTGCCCCAGGCAATGCTGGCGAAAGCCATCGCCAGAAAGCCGATGGTCATGGCACTGGAGACCCCGGTGACGGACCAGCCGGTATCCCGCGAGATCGGCAGCAGGAAAACAGGAAGTGAGAACATGGCGCCGATCGCCAAGCAGCCAAGCAGGCCGCCAGCCGCCACGATCACCCAACGATAAATCGAATTGCTCATTGCAATCTCCTTGGCAGCGCCCGGTTAGACGGCCGGCAGCGCCGATAACGTGCAAACTGATCACGCAGCAGGTTTGGACGTGCAGAGCACCTCCTCTTGCTGGTTCCTGTAAGACGCAGGCGCCAGCGGAAAGCCGACACCGAAAGTTGCAGATTTTTGTAACTATTGCAGGTTCGCCTCGCATCGCTCGCGGCATGCCTTCGACCCATTTGGATCCAACCCACTTGATTGTGCTTCGAAGGTCCTCTCTGTTGTCCCGTGCCGTTCGAGCAATAGGTAGAGGCCGAAGCACCGTTGGGGGAGTGACAAGTGTGACGGGATTTCGATGGATTCGCTGATTACCGCGGCAGGCCAGGCGCTGGCCGCTGGTGACCTGCTCGGCGTGCTGAAGCGGGTCGCCTTGCGCGACGACCCGCCGGCGCTGGCGCTCCGCGGCATCGCGATGGCTCAGCTCGGAGATCTCGGCCGCGCCAAGACGCTGTTGAAGGCGGCGGCGCGCGGCTTCGGCCCGAAGGAGGCCGTGGCCCGCGCGCGATGCATCGTTGCCGAAGCGGAAATCGCCATCGTCTCGCGCGATCTCTCATGGCCGATGAAGGCGCTCGACGCCGCCCGCGCGACGCTCGAAGCCCATGGCGACCACCTCAATGCCGCGCACGCCCGCAATCTCGGCGCCCGCCGCCTGCTGCTGATCGGCCGTCTCGACGAGGCCGAACAGATGCTTGCCGGTGTGGATCCAGGCCGGCTGACACCGCCGGCGAGAGCCACGCACGAGCTTGCGATTGCCGGCATCGCCGTTCGACGATTACAAACCGCTTCGGCGGCCAGCGCCTTCGCCCGGGCAACTGAAGCGGCGCGAGCAACCGACATAGCGGCGCTGGTCGCGGAAGTCGAAGGCGCGGCGCTTGTCCTGAAGACGCCGGCGGCCCGGCTTCTGACCAGGGGAGGCGAGCGCCTGCTGCTGCTCGACGACGTCGAAACCCTGCTCAACTCCGATACCCTGGTGGTCGATGCGTGCCGAAACATCATCCGGCGCGAAGCCTCCGCCGTTTCGCTTGCAACGCGGCCGGTGCTCTTCGCGCTGGCGCGCGCGCTTGGAGAGGCGTGGCCGGCCGACGTCTCACGGCGCGCCTTACTCGTCCGTGCCTTCGGCGCGAAACATGTCGACGAATCCCACCGGGCACGATTGAGGGTCGAGATCGGCCGGCTTCGCGACGAACTCCGCGCTTTCGCGAATATCAGCGCGACCAGCGACGGCTTCCGGCTGGCTCCGCGTGGCGACCACCAGGTCGTGGTGCTTGCGCCGCCGGTCGACGATCGGCACGCGGCGATGCTGGCGCTTCTTGGCGACGGCGAGGCATGGTCGAGCTCCGCTCTCGCCATCGCGCTCGACGCCAGCCCGCGCACGGTGCAACGGGCGCTCGAAGAACTCTCCTCGGAAGGCAAGGTTCTGCCGGTCGGCCGCGGGCGGGCGCGACGCTGGGTGATCCCGCCTGTGCCGACTTTCCCGACAGTCTTGTTACTCCCCGGCCCACTGCCAAGCGATTAGGATTGAGACATGAAACGATCCGAAGCCGAAATCCTCCGCGAATATGGCCCCTTCCCTGGAGCCGACCACATCCATGGCGTCACCTTCGACGGCCGGAACATCTGGTTTGCCTCCGGCGACAAGATCAATGCCCTCGATCCGGAAAGCGGGAACCCGGTGCGCTCGATCGATGTCGCGGCGCATGCCGGTACCGCCTTTGACGGCAAGCATCTGTTCCAGATTGCCGAGGACCGCATCCAGAAGATCGATCCCGAGAGCGGCCGCGTGCTGGCAACGATCCCGGCACCGGGCGGCGGCGGCGATTCCGGCCTTGCCTGGGCGGAGGGAACCCTTTGGGTCGGGCAGCACCGAGGGCGGAGGATCCATCAGATCGATCCCGAAACCGGCGCAATCCTGCGCACCATCGAATCCAAGCGCGTCGTGACGGGCGTCACCTGGGTCGACGGAGAGCTCTGGCACGGCACCTGGGAAGGCGACGACAGCGACTTGAGGCGCGTCGACCCCGAGACGGGATCGGTGCTCGAACGAATCGTGATGCCGCCGGGAACCGGTGTTTCGGGGTTGGAGTCCGATGGCGATGACCGCTTCTACTGTGGCGGTGGCGGAAGTGGAACGATCCGGGCCGTCCGCCGGCCGAAGAAGCATGCTCCCTAGGTTCAACCCTCAGCGCAAGGTCTCCAGCCTGGCCGCTCGTCGAGCAAGCAGCTTGGCAGCCAGCGCCAGCGCCGCAAGCGCGAGGCCGAGTGCGCTGACGCCCGGCCAGGAGCCATAGCTCCAGGCGGCGAAGGACAGGGCCGAACCCGCCGCTCCCCCAAGAAACATGCTGGTCATGAAGACTGTGTTGATACGGCTGCGCGCCGCGGGCTCGAGCGCATAGATGATGTGCTGGTTGGCAATCAGCGCGACCTGGATGCCGATATCAAGCACGATAACGCCAACCACCAGTCCGGCGATCGAGGTCCAGGCTCCGAGTACGACCCAGGCAGCGAGCGTCAGAGCCGCCCCGAACCAGACGACGGACCGAGCACCTCGCCGATCCGCCATCCTGCCGGCGACCGGTGCCGCAAAGACGCCGATTGCCCCGACAATGCCGAACAGACCGGCGGCATCGGCGCCCAGATTGAAACGCGGCGTCGCAAGATAAAGCGCGAGCACGGTCCAGAATGCCGTAAAGGATGCGAAAAGCGCCGCCTGCACCATCGAAGCGAGACGGAGCGCGGGCTCGCGCCGCCAAAGAGTGGCGAGCGAGGCCAGGGCTTCGCGATAGGGCAAACGCGATGCCGGGCGCAGATCCGGCAAGGTCCGAAACATCAGGAACGAAGCTGCAAGTGCGAGAGGCACACTTGCCCAGAACATCTCTCGCCAGCCGGCATGGGCCCCGACAAAGCCGGAGACCGTGCGGCTGAGCAGGATGCCGGTCAAAACTCCGGCCATGACCGTGCCGATCGCCGCCCCGCGTTTGTCAGGCGTGGACAGCATCGCAGCGATCGGGACGATCTGCTGCGCGACGGTGGCGCTTGCCCCAAGCAGCACCGAGGCGGCGATCAGCAATAACGGCGACGGGGCCAAAGCCGCGGCGGTCGCTGCTATCGCGATCGCCAGGAACTGCCCGACGATCAACCGTCTGCGCCGGACGATATCGCCGAGCGGCAATAGAAGCAGCAGCCCGAGCGCGTAGCCGAGTTGCGTCGCCGTCGGAAGCAGGCCGACGGCCGCCTCGCCAGGAAACTCGGCTTCGATGAGCCCCAGCAATGGCTGATTATAGTAGATGTTTGCAACCGCGATGCCGCTGGCGACCGCCATGGCGTAGATGCGGGTTCGACCGAGGCCGGAATGCTTCGTTTCATGGGTAACCATTTCACTTGCCCTTCTCACTGGAGAGATGGGCTTGATCTATCGCCTTATCGAAATTCGCTGTAGTGTCGCAATTATAAATAGCAGAATATCGGATTTCGATACAATGAACCTCGACGAAGTCCTCGTCTTCACCGCAGCGGCAAGCGGCGGCAGCCTCGCCGAGGCCGCGCGACGGCTTGGCATCACCCCCATGATCGCAACCCGGCGGCTCGCCTCCTTGGAGCAGGTGCTTGGCGTCCGGCTGATGCACCGCACGACCCGCTCACTGTCGCTGACGCCAGAGGGCGAAACCTTTCTGCCCTATGCCCAGGGTCTGCTCGAAACCGAACAGCAGGCGCGAACGCTCCTGAGAGGTGACGGGGACGGAGCGACCGGTCTCCTGCGCGTCTCGGCGCCGGTTGCCTTCTCGATCAAGCTGATTGCTCCGCTCCTGCCTTCGCTGCTTGATGATCACCCGGGGCTCAAGGTCTCGCTCGATATGAGCGACACAATGCCTGACCTGGTGGCATGGGGCATTGATTTGGCGATCCGCGTCGCGCGTTTGAAAGATAGCAGTTTGATCGCCAAAAAACTGGCCGAAAACCCGCGTTCCCTCGTCGCCTCGCCATCCTATGTCGAAAAGCATGGGAGCCCGCGCACCAGTGGCGATCTCATCAATCATCAATGCCTGCCGCTGCACGGTGTAAGCCATTGGACCTTTCTGAGCGCCGGGGTCGAGAGGCATGTGCGGCTGCAGAGCCGCTTTTCGTCGACAAGCATCGAAGGATGCCATGCGGCCTGCCTCGCCGGTGCAGGCATCACCCTGCTCTCCGACTGGAATATCGCCGACGATCTCGATGCAGGTCGGCTGATACGCATTCGCCTCGAAGATGCGGCGCCCGAGACATTGGCGATCTGGGCCGTCTACCCGACGACGAAGCTTGTCGCACCCAAGGTACGCGTCTTCATCGACCGGTTGATGGGGGCACTTGGCAAAACCGCAAAGGGAAACGCTTGAACGACAGAACCCGCACCGCGATCAACACGGTGCGGGCACCAAGATTTGTCCCGGCACGGTCCGCGGTAACCGAGACGCCGCGGATCATGCCAGCGCTTTAGGCCTTGATGAAGGCAAGCAGGTCAGGATTGATGACATCGGCATGGGTCGTCAGCATTCCATGTGGATACCCTTCATAGACCTTTAGCGTGCCGTTCTTCAGGAGCTTGACGGCAAGCCGCGCCGAATCGTCGATCGGAACGATCTGATCGTCGTCGCCATGCATGACCAGCGTCGGCACGTCGATCGCCTTGAGGTCCTCGGTGAAGTCGGTTTCCGAGAAAGCCTTGATGCCCTCGTAATGCGCCTTGGCGCTGCCCATCATACCCTGCCGCCACCAGTTCTGGATGACGCCTTCGGATGTTTCAGTCCCCGGTCGGTTGAATCCGTAGAAGGGACCCGCCGGAACATCGCGGAAGAACTGAGCGCGATTGGCGGCAAGCGCGGAACGGAAGCCATCGAATACCTCGATCGGCAGGCCACCGGGATTGTTCGCGGTCCTCACCATGATCGGCGGAACGGCACCGACCATGATCAGCTTGGCGACCCGTCCCGCACCGTGGCGTGCAACGTAAGCCGCCGCCTCGCCGCCACCCGTGGAGTGACCGATGTGGATGGCATCACTGAGTTCGAGCTTGAGGACCAGTGCCGCGACGTCCTTCGCATAGTGCGCGATATCATGACCTTCGCTCACCTGTGCCGAGCGCCCATGACCGCGGCGGTCGTGAGCAATGACGCGATAGCCCTTGTTGACGAAATAGAGCATCTGCGCGTCCCAATCGTCTGCCGACAACGGCCAGCCATGGTGAAAGACGATTGGCTGGCCCGAGCCCCAATCCTTGTAGAAGATATCGACGCCGTCTTCAGTCCTGACGAAGTTTTCGGTCATGGGAACGGTTCCTTTGCTTGGGTTCTAGTGTTTGTGTCTTCCTGGCACGTTCCGCGGCACCGGATGGACGCCATGGAACGCAACCCACGTCAACCGAGCTGCGGCCGGTTGATCGCGAGAAGGTGGTGTACGACCGGCGCCGCCGGCCCTTTGTGAAAACGACGAACATCTTCCTGGACATCGGCATCGGCTTTGGACACGCGCTTGTGCTGGCGCAGATGTTCGGCCCAGGATTCGACCATGAACCACTCAACCATGCGGCCGGTGTCAGCCGCGTCCTCGGTGACGCCCCAACCATAGGCGCCATCACGGCGGCGCTCATGCGACAGGCGGGCGAGCGCCTTCAGGAACTCGGAGCGGTCCGCCTTGTCGACCGTGTACTCGATCAGCACGAGGACGGGGCCTCTGTCGTGTTCGACGAGCTCGCTGGTCAACGGCTCCGGCCAATGGTTGGAAGGGATGAGATCCGCCTCGCCCTTCGGCAGTTTCATGGCATGGAAGGCGAGCCCGACGCAGAGCAGGCCGATAGCCGCCACCGTCAGAGTGAACGGGATGCCGATGGCCTCCCCGATGGCGCCCCAGGCAAGGCTGCCGCCGGTCATCGCCCCGTTGAAGACGGTAAGATAGACGGCGAGCGTGCGCCCTCGCACCCAGTTCGGCAGGATCGCCTGCGCGGTGCTGTTGAGCGTCGTCAGTGCGGTGATCCAGGCGGCGCCGCAAACGAGCAACGCGACAACCGCCACCCATTGCGCCGGCGCGAAGGAGAGCACGCCCATCACGGCGGCCGTGAGCACCGCGGAAAGCAAAAGCAGCCCGTCGGCATCCATCCGGGCACGCAGGCGCGGCATCACCAGCGCGCCGCCGATTGCACCCGCGCCGACGGCACCGAGCAGGATGCCGTAGAAGCTGGCGCCACCGCCGAGAAGCTGGCGGGCGACCAACGGCAGCAGGGCCCAGATCGCGCTCGAAAATGCGAAGAACACGGCGGCACGCAGCAAGACCACGTGCAGCTCGCGACTGGCGCGTGCGTAGCGCAACCCCGCCCGGAAGGCGCCAAAGAAGCGTTCCGCGAGAACATCGTCCTCCGATACACCGCGCCGCCACCACAGGAGCGCCGCGATCACGAAGACATAGCTGATGACATCGACGCCATAGGTGACGGCTGCTCCGGACCAGGCGAGCAGCAGGCCGCCAAACGCCGGACCGATCGCGCGGGCGATGTTGATGCCGAGCGAATTCAGCGCCACGGCGCCCTTGACGTCCTGCCTCGAGACGAGCTCTGGCACGATCGCCTGCCAGGTGGGGGCGACCAGGGCCGCCCCTATGCCGCCGACGAAGGTCAGCGCGATCAGCGAGCTCACGGACTGCAGGCCCGTGGCGGAGAGAAACAGCAGGCAGAGGCTCGTCAAAGCTAGCAGAAACTGCACCAGGATCAGGAATTTGCGCCGATCGAGAATATCCGAGAGAACCCCTGCAGGAATGGCGAGCAGGAAGATCGGCAGCGTCGCCGCCGCCTGGACCATGGAAACGGCGGCCGGCGACGCCGACAGGTCCGTAACGAGCCAGGAGCTGGCGACATCACGGATGAAACTGCCGGTATTGCCGATGATCGTCGCCACCCACAGGACCGCAAAGACCTTCTGCCGCAACGGCGCAAACGTCCCTGCGCCCTCTTTCGCTGCCGTCATTGCCCAGCCTTTCCTGCGGATGCCCGTTCACGAAGATCGTAGCAGGCGACGAGCAGGAAGGCACCGCTGAGGCCGAGATGCTCGAAGAAGCCGTTCGTCGCCATCGCACGCTCCATGCCGGGCGGAAATTCCCAGAAGCGAAACGCGAGGAAGGTGGCGGCAAGCGTGAAAGCCGCAAGCGCGCTGGCAGCCGCCCAGCGATAGAAACCTATGAGAATGAGGGCCGACATCAGAAGCTCGAAAACGATGACCCCGACGGCAAAGAGCGGCGCCGGATGCAGGCCGAAGTGATCCATCTCGGCAAGCGCACCCGGAAAGTCGAAGATCTTCGTCAGCGGCCCCTGGATATAGGCCGAGCAAAGCGCCAACAGGCCGACGAAGACGATCCATCGCCCGGCGTGGCTTGGCCGCAGGCGGGCAGCGAGATGTTTTTCGAGAGAAGACAGGCTCAGCATTTTGTTTCCTTGTTAGACGGTCTTCGACTTAACGGGCGGCTTGGCCGCCTTCATCGGGTCTGCGGCCATTTCGAATTACTGAACGCGGTCCGCGAAATGCCCTTGTAATAGGCACCCGCCTTCGGCGGCGATTGGTTCACCACGACCTTCGCCCAGGAGGGTCGCTTGTTATCCTTTGCGGGTGCACCATCGTCGCCGAGTGCGGCCGACGAAGTGATCAGGATGGAGGCTGCCAATGCGGCGGCGCCGACGATCGTTTTCATTTTGCGCCCTTCCGCTATCGTCACACGGCCCAGCAGGAGCAGCCGAGTGCGCCGAAGAAGCCCTTGAGATCGGCGATCGGCAGCTTTGACGTCCAGGCGCCGGCATGGTCGTGTCCATGCACGCCGCAATTGCTGGCGCAGCCGCACGCGGTGATCGCCGTGCGGCGGAGCGAGTTCTTGCCGGCACCATCGGGCTCGCCCCAGGCGGCATAGCCGCCGAAGGTGCGAACCGGCGACCAGTCGGGCATCGCCGGCGGCACCGGATTCTCGTCGTGGGAAGCGAAGTCGCCGGCCGCATAGACGACCTTGCCGCCGACCATCGTCAGCTCCGAGGTCAGGAACGAGATCTCGTCCTCGGAACAAGTGAAGTAATCCTTGTTCGGCACGATCAGGTCGGCAAACTGTCCCGTCTCGATCCGGCCCTTCTTGCCCTCCTCGTTGGAGAACCACTGCACCTTCTCGGTCCACATCCTCAGCGCCGTCTCGCGATCGAGGCAGTTGGCGCGCGGATAGAGCTGCAGGCCGCCGATGGTCTTGCCGGTCACCATCCACGACAGCGAGACCCAAGGGTTATAGGAGGCGACGCGGGTGGCATCGGTGCCGGCGGACACGTTGACGCCCTTCTCCAGCATGCGCCTGATCGGCGGCGTCGCTTCGGCCACGCCGTGGCCGTAGCGCTCGACGAAATATTCGCCCTGGTAGGCCATGCGGTGCTGGGTGGCGATGCCGCCGCCAAGCGCGGCGATCCGGTCGATCGAGCGGTCGGAAATCGTCTCGGCATGGTCGAAGAACCAGTTCAGGCCGTCGAGCGGGATATCCTTGTCGACCTTCTCGAACACGTCGAGCGCGCGGCTGATGGTTTCGTCATAGGTCGCATGCAGCCGCCAGGGCCAGCGGTTCTCGGCCAGCACCCGCACGACCTCTTCGAGTTCGCCCTCCATCTCCGGCGCCATCTCCGGGCGCGGCTGGCGGAAGTCCTCGAAGTCGGCGGCCGAAAACACCAGCATCTCGCCGGCGCCATTGTGGCGGAAGTAGTCGTTGCCCTGCTTGTATTTGACCGATGAGGTCCAGTTCAGAAAGTCTTGCTTCTCTTCCTTCGGTTTCTGGGTGAAGAGATTGTAGGCCAGGCGAACGGTCAGCTGATCGTCGTCCGACAGTTTCTGGATGACGGCGTAGTCGTCCGGATAGTTCTGGAAGCCGCCGCCGGCGTCGATGACGCTGGTGACGCCGAGCCGGTTGAGCTCGCGCATGAAATGGCGGGTGGAGTTGACCTGGTAGTCGAAGGGCAGCTTCGGTCCCTTGGCCAAGGTCGAATAGAGGATGCCGGCATTGGGCTTGGCCAGGAGCAGCCCGGTCGGGTTGCCGTTGGCATCACGGGTGATCTCGCCGCCCGGCGGGTTGGGCGTGTCCTTGCCATAGCCGACGGCCCTGAGGGCGGCGCCGTTGAGCAGCGCCCGGTCATAGAGATGCAACAGGAACACCGGCGTATCCGGGGCGAGCGCATTGATCTCGTCGATGGTCGGCAGCCGCTTTTCGATAAACTGGTGTTCGGTAAAGCCGCCGACGACGCGCACCCATTGCGGCGCCGGCGTGATCGCCACCTGGCGCTTCAGCATCGCCATCGCATCGGCGAGCGAACGCACGCCGTCCCAGCGCAGTTCCATGTTGAAGTTGAGGCCGCCGCGCACGACGTGGGTGTGGTTGTCGTTGAGGCCCGGCAGCACGCGCTTGCCCTTGAGGTCGATCACCTGTGTGCCCGGGCCGGCCAGCACCATGATCGTCCGCTCGTCGCCGACGGCCAGGAACTTTCCGTCCTTGATGGCAACGGCGCTTGCCGTCGGGTTGGCGCGGTCGAGCGTGGTGACAAGGCCGTTGTGCAGGATCAGGTCGGGCGTCATCGAGGTGTCTCCAGTCTGTTGGGCGTGTGTCGCGGTTGCCCTACCCAAGGCTAGGGCGGCGGCGGTTGCACCGAGAAACGAGCGTCGTGTCGGCAT